>CAMOHV010000037.1 GCA_946615275.1 uncultured Verrucomicrobiota bacterium
CTTGCTGTTGTACGCTTGCTGTCCCCGCTGATGAGCATTCACCTAACACAGCTATTTGCCCATTATCGCTTCGCCGTCTGCCACGGCTTCGGCGGATGGCCTCCGTGCGTCGCCCCCTGGATGAACAGAATGCTCTTCGGGCAATTCAGGCTGTTGTAGAACGCCATCACCCCCGACGGCGGGCAGATGTAGTCGCCGAGCCCCGCCCATGGCACCGTCACCCGACAAGTCTTCGGGATCATCCTCGCCATGTTCGCGGCGTCGTAGTACCCAAGCGCCGGCACCCACGGGATGTGCCAATCCCCGTGCACACGCCCCGCCGCAGGCCCCCCGATGTTGCAGTTCCACGGTATGAACGGACGGCACTCCGTCACGTCATGGTCCAACGCCGCCGCCCATATCGACTGCAGCCCTCCCTGGCTTCCCCCTTCCGCGACAAGCGTTTTCCCATCCCACTCCGGACGGCGCTTGAGGTACTCAAGCCCCCGCATCACGCGATACGTCATCCCACAGAAATACGCCTTCTCGGGATCGGAGTTCTGCACTGGGTCGAAGGCGTAGTCATGACCGTTCGAGCCACAGGATCTCCTAAGCGCCTTGTAGTACGCATCTTCGCGGTTGAATTCATAACCGTGAGCGGAAAGCGAGAGGACGACGCTATCCGATCGCAGCGATTGGGGCTTCGGCGTAGTCCGTGCCCCAACGCCCCAGCTGGCGTTGTAGCCGTGGAAGAGGATCCTCGCCGGATATCTGCCCGGCTTCGCAGGCACTGAAAGAAAGCCTGTGGCCGGACGCGGCCCGACGCAGGGGACCGACACCTCGTAGAGCCTGACGTCGCCGCGGCCGCTTGGAATCTCGCGGCAGACAGTACCGTCCATCGGCATCTTTGACAACACCTCCCTGTGCCTAGCCCAGAAGGCCTCAAAATCCGCAGGCGGTGGATTGTCCGGGCGGATGTCGTCGACGGCCGCGCCTGCGCCGCCGTCGAAACGCGCCAGCGTCTTGCCCGACTCGTCCAGAAGCAGCGCCACGACGCGCACGAATCCCGGACGGTCAAGCGACGTTCTAACCACCGCAGGCGCGGTGGCGGACGCTTCGCCCTTTTCGACCTTGCCGTCGTCGCCCGTCCGTTCCCAGTGTATTTTGCTCCCGCCCTGAGCCTTTAGCGTGAACACAATCTCCTCGCCCATGCGATAGGAGATTGGATCCTTTTCTGTCGTGCCCACGACCTGCGGTGCAACCGCAAGCCCAATCATGTTCGTGGCGTGATCCACAATATTCGTTACCGGGCGAGATGGTTCTGCATGGCACGCAATCGCGGCGAACAGAGCGGCCGTGCAAGCCTTCATTGTGATTATTGTTTGCATGGCGCGTATTTTACCATTTTTATTCTCCTCTGCCTAATGGGGTCACACCCCATTTCCCCATCCAATAGCCCCAAGGGACCAGACCCCAAATGTGTAACTGCGACTTAAGGGGTCAGACCATTCGTTCAAAGACCCTCATTGCGCACCTCGCGGCATTCCACCTCGGGCTTGCCGTTCTTCAGCTTCCACGAGACGTGCAGATTGCCCCAGGGCGTGGGCACCACGCCCTCCGCCCATGTGACGCCCTTCGACGGACGCGGATTCACGCGGTACTTGGCGAAGCCTGGCTCCGTCGGCACAATGCCGAGGATGTAGTTGGAGAGCGTGCCGGCGATGGCGGTGTCGGGATGGGCCTCGTCTCCCCACCCCTTGCGGTGAAGATGCATGCACTCGCTGGTGAGGCGCGGTCCCTTCCATGATGGATCAAGCACATCGTCCCAGCCATGTTCGTAGATGCGCGCCACCGCATCGTCCGGATACCCATACTCGTACAGCCCTCGCACAAAGAGAGCCTGGAACTTTCCGTGGCCATGGCGCTTGATGGTCTTGCGGATCTGTGAGGCCTCGTCGGTCGTGCAGAAACCCACTGCGAGCGCGAGGGCGTTGGCTTCGCCGGCATATTTGTCGGCCTCGGCAGCGCCCCTGAACCGGCCTTTCCCCGCATCCCAGAAAACACGCCGCACCGCCGCCGCGAGAGCCTCGGCGGCCGACCTCCACTCGTCCGCTGTGACCTTCTCGCCAAGCCACTCCGCGAGATCCGCCGCGTCGCGATAGACCTTCCAGTTCAGGATGTTCATGTACGCGCGGTGATAGCACGACGCCGAGCCGAAGTCGAGCGAGCTCGCATGCTTGCTCGTCTCGCGGCGCTGCTCGAAGATGCCGTCGGCGCGGCAATGCGAGCGCAAGTATTTGACCAGATCCGACACGACGGGATACAGCTCCTTAGCAAACGCGCGGTCGCCGGAATGGAGGATATGGTCCCACGCCACCGGCACGAACCACGCGGCGAATTCGTCGGATGCGAACGGCCCCCATTCGCCCGCCTTCAACGGACCGTGGCTCTCCGGATATGGACACGCCTGGACATATCCCTCCGGCGTGCGGTTCTCCGCGAGCATCCTCAGCGAACCAGGCATGTAGGGGCTGTCATATCCGTATGCGGCATACATGTTGCGCTGCGCCCACCAGAGATCGCCGCTCCACACAAGGCGGTCGCGCTTCGCGCCGTCTGCGAGATATGCGTAGGACGGCCCGAGCCAGACGTCCTTGGCCGGCTTGAGCGTGGACACCACGTGCAGCGGCTCCTTCCTCGCCGGAATCGCGGAGAGCTGGCAAGTGCGCACGCTCATGCGCCAGATGGCGTTGAGCCGTTCGTCGGAGCATGAGAAGGAACCAACCATCGGCTCAGTCGCGTAGGTGCCGCGGTTCTCTAGCGCGAAGCCGTCGATGTCAACAGCCGTGCCGGGCGTGTCTAGGGTGAGGCGCACGTAGCGCACGAGCCCCTGCGAGAGGGGAGCGGCGTAGCGTCCGGCGTTGGTGACGGCGAAGAGGTCGTAGCGGTTCACGCTCGCGGGCAGGATCGGCAGCTCGATGGACGGGCCGAGATACGTCGCGCGCGTCTCATACCAGAAGTCGCCCTTCTCGCCGAGTCCGTCTGGATGCGTTGCGTAGGACGCGCGCACCACTGGCGTTCCCTTCACGTTCGCCGCCGTGAAGGCGGCATAGCCGCCGTCGCATCCGGGCCCCAGGTCCAGGACCACCTCAGGGCGTCTGCCGCCGTCAGGCCACTCAAGACGCACCTTCCTCGGAAGCGCGGCGGGGAACATCGAGATGCGCAGCTTGGCGCAGCCATACGGGATGAGCTCGAGGCTGGAGCCATCCGCGGCCTTCGTCTCGATGCGGAGCGGCGACGCGAGCGGCCAGTCCCACTTCGCGGGCATTGGTTCGCGCACCACCTTCGCGGACGCGGCGGCGCTCGCCGCGTCGAGCTTCCAGTCGGTGCGCGCACCGGGCGCGGGAGTGTTCTCGTCCTTCTCGGGGAGGCCGTATGCGAAAAGGAGAGGGCCATAGGAGAGCGAGCAGTACTCCTTGCCGTCATCGTTCCAGTCGCGCATCGTCTCAGCCTTCGGCGACATCGGCAGCGCGAGCGACACCATGTCGCCGGTCTTCCACTCGCGGTCGATCACTGCGTATCCGTCGGATTCGACAGATGGCGCCGCCGCCTCTCCGTTCACGGCCAACCGGGGCCTGGCGCACCATCCTGGCACACGCAGGCGAAGCGGGAACTTGATGGGCTTCTCCGCTGTGACCTTCATCTCCATCGTCTCGTTGAACGGATAGTCTGTCTTCGTGTCGATGCGGACGGCCACGCCGCCCAGATCCGTCTCCAGCGTGTTCGGCGCATAGAGAGTGGCGGCGAGTCCGCCGTCGGCGGGCTTCATCCACATCCACTGTACATAGCCCGGCAGGATTCGCGTGAGCGCCGCCGTACAGCAGAGCGGCCAGTGCTTCGTCTTGAACACGCCGCCATTACCGGCGGGGCCGGCGTGGAAGTCGCCCACGGCCTTTGTGCGGTTGGGCGACTGGAAGTACGCATGGTGCATGAAGTCGCGCGAGACGCACGCGGCGCCGGCGTTGAAGAAGCTGCGCTCGACGTGGTCCGCGAAGCGGCCCTCCCCTGTGACGCCAGCGAGGGTGGCGTAGAGGAGGATGTCGCCGGCGACGGTGCACGTCTCGGTGCCGCGCCGGGGGCCTGCCCAGCCGAACTGCTCGTCCGCGACCGTGACGCCATGCGGCTGGAGCGTCTTCTCCTCCATCAGCCGCAGCCACGAAAGGACGTTGTCGAGGTACTTGCCGTCGCCAGTCCAGAGCGACGCCTTGACCCAGGAGAGCATGCTCTCGAAGCAGAGCACGCCGTGCTGGAGGCGCCATTCCCACTCTCCGTCCATGCCGTCGCGGCGCTCGCGCATGAATACGCCATCCTTCGGGACGGGGAGCCCGTAGCGCATGGCGGGCCAGCGTTCGGGATAGGGCTTCGTGGAGAAGAATTCGTCTATGGCTCCGGCGAGCTTGCCGTCGCCGCTGTAGCGCCAGGTGTCGCAGGCGGCGGCGGGGAGCGTGATCGGATTTCCAAGGAAGTAGAATCGCGGATCGTCCAGGCACCATGTGAGGGCGCGCACCGCGCGCTCGTCGCCGGTGGCCTCGTAGTAGGCGAGGAACGCGCGGGATGTGCGTCCGCTCGCGCCCACGATGAAGCCGTGGCTGGCCCGTTCGATCTCGGCCATCTGCGCGGGGTCGTCGCGGTCCATCCAATAGACGAACGCTATGGACTTGGGGTTCATGCATTCGAGGAGCGGTTCGAGGCGCTTTGCGGCGTACGCCTTGAGGTCGGCGTCGTCGAGCTCCCACGCGAGGCGCACAAGGCCCTCGAACCAATAGGCGCCGCCCTCGGTGCACCATGCTCCCTTGTTGGGGTCGAACCAGGTCAGGAAGTTTCCGCGGGGGTGGAAGTCGCGGTTCCACGCGCGCGGGAACGCCTGGTCCACCTCGTCCATGCGCGAGATGTATCCGTTGCGGGCGGTGACGCACCAGTCGCGCAGCCAGCCCTGCGGCTTCACCTCGCCGGGCCGGAGCATCTCCATCTTAGCCGGACGTTTGAACGCATGCGTCCGCACCGGCGCGGCGCCGACGCAGCAGGCAGCGACCACCGTAGAAAGCAAAACAAACCTCTTCATTAATGCCCTCCCTCCAGATTCAATAGAGCCACATTCCATCCATCATACTCGACCATCATTCCACAAGCATCAACTCCAAATCTATTTCACCTGCGTCCACTTCAACTCGGTGCTGTCAATCCAACATCCCCCAAGCGCTTCCAGAATGTCGCGCTCGGCCTTCACCGGCGGACGCCCGTACTCGCTCTTCTCATATACCTCCACGATGCGTGGGCGGCGGCCGGGATACGCCTTCTCGACGGCGTCTGAGAAGACGTTCGCCATGTCGGTGACGAGATGGAGCGCGGACTTCTTCACGAACTCAAGACGCCCCGCCACGTCCGACTCCGGCGGCACATCGTCAAGAGAGTACCCGTGCTCCGGCACGAGCCACTCGAACATCTGGCTTTCATGGCAGGCGAACGTGCGGGTTATCACGTCCTCGTGCCTCGAGACGTCGATCACGAAGTCGGGGCGGAACGGATGCGGAGTGGAGAATCTATCGCCCATGAAGAGCACAGTCGGGATGGTGTCCGGCACGGGGACGTCGGGGCACCAGAGAGGCACGCCCACGAGATATGTGGCATCCTGCACGAGGATCGCCGCCGCGCGATGGTCGCAGTGGTAGTCGCCAGGGCGGTGCGTCACTATGATGTGCGGGGCGAACTCGCGAATGATCTTCGTGACCTTGGCGCGCTCCTCGAGAGTCGGCTGCAACATGCAGTCGGGCGCGTCGTTGATGAAATAGTCCTCAATGCCGAGCGTCTTGACGACGTTACGAGTCTCGCCGTAGCGGCGGCGGGCGACGTCGGGCGAATCCATGAACTGGTGCCCCTTGTCGCCGTTGCAGAGCGCGACGAACCGCACCCGGTGGCCTGCCTCGACGAGGGTGCGCGCGAATCCGCTGCAGCGCACGTCTGGATCGTCGGGGTGCGCGCCGATGATCATCACCCTGAGAGGAGGATGGAAATTCCTGTCGGTGAAACCTGGGACTCGCGGATCGGGGCCGGGGAACTTAGATTTCATGCTCCGCATGTCCATGACGCTCTTCTGCCATGTCATTTCCAGCCGCAGTCATCCTTGCTCCACACGAGAAGTCCGTCTGGCGATATCGTCAACTCGCGGCGGAAGTCTATGAGCGAAGTCTGCGAGACGTGGCCGTAGGGGAAGCCCTTGAACACGGGGCACGGCACTTTGGCGGCGAAACGCTCCAAAAGCGCTGTCACCTCGTCCTTCGGCATCCGGGACTTGGGATTGTTGTCGTTGAAGGAGCAGACCACAACGCCGGCGGCATTGGAGAAGACGCCCTTCTCGACGAGCTGCCCTAGGACCTCTTCGGAACGGTCCTTGTACTTCGAAGTGCATTCAATGAAAATCACCTTGCCCGTGGTGTCGGGCAGAGTGCCGCATTCGGCCATGCGGCGGATGCGGTCGAGCAGACCGCCCATGGCCGTGCCCTTCACGGCGGTGGTGACGGATTTGACGGGCGTCAGCTTCGCCGAGGGCGGCGTCCCCGCGAGAGCGTCGTGGATGCGCTTGAGCGTGGCCTTGGAGGAATATAGCATCGTGGTGAGGACAGGGCCGCTGTATGGATGGCCGGCCTTCTTCGCGAGCATGGTGTTCACGAGGAGAGTCAAGTCGCTGAAGCCTATGACGCGCATGTCGCGCGAGCGGAGCTTTTCCCAGTCTATGATGCCCACCACGTCGATCGCGCCCTGCCCGCCCGTCGCGAAAAGCAGAAGATCCACCTCCGGATCCATCCACGCCTGCTCGAAGAGTCGTGCGCGCACCTCCGGCGGCTCGACGGTCTTCTTCGGCACATTGGGCATCACCTTCACCTTGAAGCCGGCCTTGACGAGGAGATTCGTACCCTCCACAAGCTTCTTCTGCGGCATTACGCTCGACATCGCCACAAGGCCGATCGTCTTGACGCTTTCAGGGTAGACCCCAGTGAAATCCTGCGCCCCCATGCACGCCAAGGAAGCGAGCGTCCACAGCATCATCGTCCGCTTCATCTTCGTTCACCTCCTCTGCTCAGGCAAGTTCGGTGGCGAGCGCGTCTATCTGCGCTCGCGACGCGTCGTCGAGCGCGGAGCGGATCGTGACCGTCGTCGCGGCGAAGGAAATTCCCTTCGACTTCTCGAAGAGGCTCTTCATGACGCGCGCGGCGGCCGGCGCCCACGTGCCGTTCTCGACGAACGCCACGGTGCGGTTCTGGTAGTTGCGCTCCACAAGATGCTCGATGAACGTGCGCATGAACGGGAACACGTCCATGTTGTACGTGGTGGTGGCGAGGACGAGCTTCCCGTAGCGGAAGGCGTCCTCCACAGTCTCCGGCATGTCGTCACGCGCGAGGTCGGCGATCGCCACCTTCGGGCAGCCCTTCTCCAGCAGCTTCTCCTTTAGGAGCAGCGCTGCCTCCTTCGTGTGCCCGTACACGCTCGTGTAGGCGATGCACACGCCCTGAGTCTCCACGCCGTAGGAGCTCCACGTGCCGTACTGCTTCAGCGCGTGGGCGATGTCCTCGCCCTTCAAGACCGGTCCGTGCAGGGGGCATACGGTCTCGATGTCGAGCGCGGCGGCCTTCTTGAGGAGCGCCTGCGTCTGCGCGCCGTACTTCCCCACGATCCCGAAATAGTAGCGGCGGGCCTCGCAGTCCCAGCCCTCCGGGTCCTCGACGTCGTTCGCGCCGAACTTGCCGAAGCCGTCGGCGGAGAAGAGCACCTTGTCGGCGGAGTCGTACGACACCATCACCTCCGGCCAGTGCACCATCGGCGCGGCCACGAACGTGAGCTTGTGCTTCCCCAGGTCGAGGACGTCCCCCTCCTTCACGACAAGCCTCTTCGGCGCGATCGCCGCCCCGAAGAACTGCTCCATGAACTTGAACGCCTGCGCACTCGCCACCACAGTCGCGCCAGGCCACGCCTCAAGCGCCTTGGCGATGCTGGATGAGTGGTCGGGCTCCATGTGGTGGACCACCAGGTAGTCCGGCGCGCCGCCGAGCGCCTTCGCGACGTTGCCTAGCCATTCGTCGCAGAACCGCGCGTCCACCGTGTCCGTAACGGCCGTCTTCCCGTCCTTTATCGCATAGCTGTTGTACGCCATGCCGCGCGGCACCACGTACTGCCCCTCGAAAAGGTCTATGTCGTGGTCGTTCACGCCCACATAGGCGATGTCCTCTGTCACTTTCATTTCCATGCCTCACTCCCACTCGATCGTGCCGCACGGCTTCGGCGTGAGGTCCATGCACACGCGGTTGACGCCGGGGACCTCGGCGAGGATGCGGGCCGTGA
>CAMOHV010000038.1 GCA_946615275.1 uncultured Verrucomicrobiota bacterium
GACGAGCCGTTGATGCGGTAGAAGCGGGCTGTGGTGATCTTCATGGAGCCGAACTTCTCGTCGCCCATGGGCATGACGGTCTGGACGGTGCCCTTGCCGTGGGTGGATGTGTCGCCCACCACGATCGCACGCCCCAGGTCGCGCAGCGCGCCCGCCACGATTTCGGAGGCGGACGCCGAGAGGCGGTCTATCAGCACCACCATCGGCTTGCGGCAGGAGAACTGCGGCTGGTCGGGGAACGACGGGAGGATGTAGAGGTTGCGCGTCTCGCGTATCTGCACCACGGGGATCGTCTCGGGGCAGAAGAGCTGGGTGAGCAGGACCGCCTCGCGGAGCGACCCGCCGCCGTTGCCGCGGAGGTCAAGGACGAAGCCGTCCATCTCAGAGCCCGGCTCCTGGAACTGGCCTATGTACTTGTTGATGTCGCGCGAGCAGCTGCGGTAGGCGGGGTCGGAGGGACGCTTGTCCATGGTGCCGTAGAACTCGCGGAACTTGACGTAGCCGAAAGTGTTCGTGACGCCGCCCAGCACGACGCGCTCTAAGCGCCCGGTGGCGGCCTGGTCCTCGAGCTTTATCTCGTCGCGGATGAGGGCGATGCGGCGGCGCGTGGCGCCGGAGGGGTCGGACGCCGGGAGTATCTCGAGGACCACCTTGGTGTCCTTGGGGCCGCGTATCTTGCGGATGGACTTCTTCATGGGCTTGTAGAGGATGTCCTCGATGGGCCCGTCGCCCTGCCCGACGCCGACGATCTTGTCGCCCTTCTTGATGCGCCCGTCGCGGGCCATCGGCCCGCCGGGCATGACGCGCTCGATCTTGAGCGCCCCCTCGTCCATCTGGAGAACCGCCCCAACGCCGCAGAGGGAGAGGTTCATGTTCATGTCGAACTCCTCCTTGGAGGTGGGGGACATGTAGTCGGAGTGGGGGTCGTACGCCTGCGCGACGGCGGAGAGGTAGCGCTGGAGGAGCGACTCCTCGTCGGTCTCCGTGAAGAACGCCTGCGAGAGGCGCTGGTAGCGCTTGAGGAGGTTCTGCTTCGGGCTCAGCTCGGGCTCCTTGGCCTCGGCGACGTCGTTCGTCCCGGCCTTCTTCTCGCCGTCCTTCTTCTCCGCTTCGGCCTTCTTCGGGTTCTTGGCCGCCTCGCGCGCGGCCTTCTGCTCGTCGAGCTTCGCCTTCTCGGCGTCCAGCTCGCGGCCGAGGATCTGGGAGAGAAGCTCGTTCTTGATGCGCTTGCGCCATAGCTCGTCGCGCTCAGCGAGCGTCGCGGGCCAGGGGGCGTCCTTGCGAAGCCAGCGGTAGTCCTCCTTCACGGAGAAGTCGAAGTTGGCGGTCTCGAGGAGGTTGGTGGCGAAGGCTATGCGGTCGGCGTAGCGCTCGGAGAAGACCTTGTACACGTCGAAGACGAAGGAGACGTCGCCCGAGAGGAGCGCGTCGTCGATGCGCGTCTGCATGGGGGCGAAGCGGTCGAGGTCCTCCTGGAGGAAGACGGAGTGGGAATAGTCGAACTGTGTGATGAGATTGGTCCACGCGCGGCGGGATATCTCGTCGTCGACTGGGCGCTGAAGCACATGGTAGCCTTCGAGCATCTGGACAGCGCGCCTCGCCACCTTGCCATAGTAGGGCTGCGGCTTGAGGTCGGCGCCGCACGCCGTTGCGGCGACAAGCGCCAATGCTAGGATCTTCTTCATTTTAATCTTCTCAACCTTTCAACTCTAACTCTTCAACTTTTCAACCTTTCAACTTTTCAACCTTTCCTCACGCTCATGATCTGGACGAGGCGGGAGAGCTCGTCCTGCGGCAGCGCCACCGGGCGCGCAAGGATCCACGCGATGATCTCTGACGAATTGAGCAGCACCACGGAGCCTGTCTGCCCACGCTTTCCGGAAAGCGTGTCGGACGCGAAGCAGACCACCGGCGTGATTGTGCCCGACCAACCGGCGGCTGAAAGGCGCGCCGCCAGTGCGTCCGCCTCGCCGGAGGCTTGATTGACCGGCGGGCGCGACGGCAGGCTTCCGTCTATCAGCACGTTCCCCTCCTCTACCGTGACCACGCCGTTCCAGTTCTTCGTCTCCACGCAGAACACGCCCGTCGGACCTGCCACGACATGGTCTACATGGTGCTTGCCGGCCTCGTAGTCGTGGAACACATGGTATTCGCCAGGGAGCGTGGCCAGTATCGCCGCCACCCGCTCCTCGCCCCGGGCCCCCTTGAAATACGACTCCACGCTCCTCACGCCCATGCGCCACATCGCCGCCGCGAACACGAACGACAGGACGAAGAGGCAGGCGAAGAGCCCCGTATGCGAACTCAGGGCGAGCGCCGCGCCGAAGGCTCCAAGCATGACAAGGCAGATGAACAGCGGCCACAACGAAAGGACCGTGCCGTTCACCCTCGCCCATTCTCCGGGCATTCCATGCTGGACTGCGTTGGACATCTGAAATCTCCGATTGCTCTTGTTGAAACCTGTAGATTATACCATTTTCGCGGCGGCAGGGGCAGATGCAAATTCATCGTGCAGTCTGTCGGCAACGTCCTGGGCCGTGAAGGCGAACTCCTTCTCAAGGTCCGCGGGCGCGCCATGGGGGATGAACGCGTCGGGCCAGCCGAAGCGGAAGTCCGCGCCTATCGCCTCCCCAAAGCCTCCGGCCACGGACCCATTCTCGATCGAGGCTATCTTCATCCCGGCGGCGCGCTGGCGCGCGATGAGAGCGGTGTCAAACGGTTTTATCCAGCGCGCGTGCACCACGCCGGCGCGGACTCCGCGCGCGGCGAGCAGCTCGGCCGCGGCGTTGGCCTTCGGCACCTGGTCGCCCAGCGCCCATATCTGCAGCGGCGCGTCGGGCGCTTCCGACGCCTCGACGCGCGCTGGGCACGCGCCGCGCGGATAGCGGATCGCCACGGGGCCGCCCGAGGCGAGCGCCTCGCGAAGCGCGGCGGCCATGTCCCCGGCGTCCCTGGGCTGGACGATCCTGAGGTTCGGGAACGCGCGCAGAAGAGGTATGTCGAACATCCCGTTGTGCGTGCGCCCGTCGAGCCCGACAAGCCCTGCGCGGTCGATCGCGAACACCACCGGCAGGTTCAGCAGGCACACGTCGTGCATTATCTGGTCGATCGAACGCTGCAGGAACGACGAGTATAGCGCCACTACGGGCCTGAGCCCGCTCTTGGCGAGCCCTGCAGCGAACGTGACAAGATGCCCTTCGCAGATACCGGCGTCGAAGAACCGGGACGGGAACTCGCGCGCGAACAGCGCAAGGCCCGTGCCATTGCGCATCGCCGCCGTGAGCGCACAGACGCGGGAGTCTTCGCGCGCGAGGGCCGTCAGCGCGTCGCCGAACACGCTGGACCACGTAGGCGCACCCTTGGACGGCATCTCGCCGCTCGCCAGGTCGAACGGCCCCACGCCGTGCCAGCGCACGGGGTCGGCCTCCGCCGGCTGATAGCCCCTACCCTTCTGCGTGACGACGTGCACGACCACAGAGCGCTTGTCGTCGCGCGCCACCGTCAGCGCCGCCTCGACCGCCTTGAGGTCATGCCCGTCCACCGGGCCGATGTATCGCAGCCCCAGCGACTCGAAGAACGCGTTGCCCAGCCAGATGGACTTGACGAGCTGCTCGATGCGATGGTACGGCCCGCTCAGGAACGAGAGCCTGAGGCAATGCCCGGCGCTCTCCGCCTTCGCCTTCATGCGGTTATACTTCACCCCCGCGAGCATCCGCCCCAGAACACGCGCGAACGAGCCGACGTTCGCGGAGATGGACATCGCGTTGTCGTTCAGGACAAGTATGAGCTTCTTCGTGGCGGCCGCGCAGTTGTTGAGCGCCTCAAGGTTCATTCCGTTCGTGAGAGAGGCGTCCCCCACAACCGCCACCACGTTCTCGGAGCCTCCAGACAGATCGCGCGCCGCCGCCATGCCCTCGGCGGCGGAGAGCGCCGCCCCGGCGTGCCCGGCAACGAAGGAGTCGAACGGGGACTCCCCGGGATCTGGGAAGCCGGAGACGCCGCCGCGCGTCCTGAGCGTGGCGAAGGAGTCCCAGCGATCAGTGAGAAGCTTCCATGCGTACGCCTGGTGCCCGACGTCCCAGACCACCTTGTCGCGCGGCGGGTCGAACACGCGCAGAAGCGCGATACACAGCTCCACTGCGCCAAGCGACGACGCGAGATGCCCCCCGCGCTCCGACACCACCTCCAGGATGCGTCCGCGCGTCCTCTCCGCGAGGGCGGGAAGCTCGCCTGGCGCGAGAGCCTTGACCTCGGCGGGGCTCATGGACGCCCTCCCAGACGGCGGCGGCGTGAGGCGTATGCGGCCAGCGCCGCGTCGAAGTCGGCCTTCGAGAAGTCCGGCCAGAGGACGGGCGTACAATGGAACTCGGCGTATGCGCACTGCCAGAGGAGGAAGTTGGAGAGGCGGAACTCGCCTGATGTGCGGATCACGAGATCAGGGTCGGGGACGTCCGGCGCATAGAGCCGGCTGGCGAAATCCTCCTCCGTGAGCGGCTTCTCCGGATCGGCCAGGCCCGCCGCGCAGTCCTGCGCGTAGCGCCTCGCGGCCGCTGCGATCTCGGCGCGTCCGCCATACGATATTGCAAGGATCAACTGCGTGCCGACAAAGCCCTCGGTGCGGCGCTCGAGGTCGGCGATGCCCTTGACGAGGGACTCCGAAAGATCCTCGCGCCGCCCGATAACGCGGAAGCGGACCCCGTCGCGGACAAGCCTTTCGGCCTTCTTCAGGAGGAACTCGGAGAGAAGCCCCATAAGCCCCCCAACCTCATCTTTCGAACGCTTCCAGTTCTCGGTGGAGAATGCGTAGAGCGTGAGATAGCCTATGCCGGCGTCGCGGCACCATCCAAGAACGCGCCCGGCGGTCTCGGCGCCGGCGCGATGCCCTTCCAGGCGCGGTCTGCCATGCGCCTCGGCCCAGCGCCCGTTTCCATCCATTATCACCGCGAGATGTTTCAGTTTCTCTTCCATCGTTGTTGCCTTTGCCACACCTGTCTCAAACTTCGCCCTTGAGCAGAACCACATGTGAAGCCACAGCGCACATCTATTTCTGTTCCTTGCGCCTCAGGACGAGAAGCGTCGTGGCGTTCTGCCCGAAGTCCGGCTCGGCGTCGACGCGCTCGTAGTTCTTGCGGAGGATCAGCCAGAACGCCTTCTGCCGCTCGTACGGCACCTCGCTGCAGGTGGGCGCGGCGATCGCGAAGGAGTAGCCGGAAAAGGCGGCCATGCGGCAGGGGGCCTTTTCGAGAAGCGCCTCCAGATCCTCGGTGGAGAAGACGTGAAGCGAGCGGGCCTCGGCGCTGGGCATCTCGGGGAAATACGAGAACGGCCCCATCTCGAAGCCGGGTGGAACGCTCCGGCCCGTCTCCACGGCCAGGTAGAGGTCCTGCGTCAGCAGCTCCCTGCCGCCCGGATCCAGCACGTTTATCTCATGGGCCATCTCGCGGAGCTTCGCAAGCTCCGTGCATGGCTTCTTGCGGCTCCAGAACCGGTCCTGGGAGAACGTTGTCCACTGCTGGAGGAGCGGAGACGAGAAGGACATCAGCGCGGCGGCGAGGACAGGCAGCCAGTGCGAAGATCCCCTGCGGTAGAAGAACGCCACCACCACCACGGATAGCGGCGACATGATCGGCACCTGGTAGTCGTCGTAAGGGAACGGCGCGGAAATCTGCAGCAGGAACACCGCTGCGAAGGAAAGGCCGAGCGCCCAGAGCATCGTGCGCGCCGCGCAGGGGATCTCGGCCGGCTCTTCGCCTCGCCTTGCGCCCCGCAGCGCCAGCGCGGCGAAGAGCATCACGCCCAGCGCGGCGTAGCCGCGGGCGAGGCGCGACACGCTTCCTGCGGCGAAGAACGGGTCGAAGCCGCCGCGCGCCGCGTGGTACGCCTGCGCCGCGAGAAGTCCCTTGAGGCTCGCGGGGTCCAAAGCGAAGAAGCCGTACGTCAGCATCAACCCCAACGCCCCACCAACGCCGAACCAGGCGAACGACCACCTCCATTCGCGGAAGCGGAGGAGGAGCGTCATGCCAACGACCGGCAGCACCAGTACTAGCGAGATGCGCGTGCCGCTCGCGAACGCAAGCGACATCCCGCCCATCAAAAGCGCCGCCGCGCGACGCCATCCGCCCTTCTCCAGCCCCCAGGCGACAAGGAGAAAGCCGCCCATCAGGAACGTGGAGCCGAGCGCGTACGTCTTCGGTATCGCGTTGAAGTAGATGTGGTAGAGGTTGCACCCCAAGACCGCGAACACCGCAAGCCCCGCCGCCGACCGCCTCTCCGGCACCACGAGCCTCCGCACGAGCGCCACCGAGAGCGCGACGGCCGCGAAGCCGAACGCAAGCGTCACGATGCGCCCGCCCAGAAGCCCTCCCAGCGGCGATGACGGCGACTGCCATATCGGCGCGAGAACGGAATAGACGAACGGGAGCGCCGGCCCCTGCGTGAAGAAGAAGTCGTGGTACGGGAACTTCCCGTCGCGCACGAGCTGCGCTGCATACAGGTACCACCCCTCGTCCTGGTTCAACGAGCCCCACCACACCGCGAACACGGAGAGGAAGACGGCCACCAACGCGGCGAAAAGCCGCGCCGCCGCAAACGACTGGAGGAACTGGAGTATGCGCCCCTTCACGGATGCCACGTCACATGATCGCGTTGTCTATGAGGCGCGTGCCGGAAGCGTACACCGCGAGCAGCAGCACCACGCCCTTCTCGAGCACCTCCACGGGCTTGAGAGTCTCCTGCTCCACGATCTCAACGTAGTCCACGTTGAGGCTCTTCGCGCGCAGCGCGCGCACGATGAGAGTGCGGTAGGAACTCCAGACTATGCGCTTCTTGGCCTTGACGTCCGCCTTCGCCTGCTCCAGCGCCGCGTAGAGCGCAAGGGCGTTCTCGCGCGCCTCGGGCGGCAGGTAGGTGTTGCGCGAGCTGAGCGCGAGGCCGTCCGGGTCGCGCACGATCGGGGCGATGACGATCTGTATGTTGAAGTTGAGGTCGCGCACCATGCGGCGGATGATCTGCGCCTGCTGGTAGTCCTTCTGCCCGAAGATCGCCACATGCGGCTGTACGAGGTTGAAGAGCTTCGTGACCACGGTGCAGACGCCGCGGAAATGCCCCGGGCGGCGTCCGCCGCAAAGGCCCTTCCCCAGCTCCTTCTCGTCCACGTACACGGAGTGGTGCTTGAGGTACATCACCTCGGCTGACGGCATGAAGAGCGTCGTGGCGCCCGCCTTCTTGCACTTCGCCTCGTCCGACTTCGGATCGCGCGGATACTTGCCGAAGTCCTCCTTCGGCCCGAACTGCGCCGGATTCACGAAGACGGACACCACAATCTCGTCCGCCCCCTGCTTCTTCGCCGCCTCTATGAGGGAGAGATGCCCCTCGTGGAGATATCCCATCGTCGGAACAAGCGCGATCTTGGCACCCGCCTTGCGCCGCGCCTCGCACCACTTCTGGAGTTTGTCTGGTTCAGTGAATTTCTTCATTTTTTCTCCTTGGTTAAAAAATTCTCTTCTAGCTTTAAAATCTCAATTCTCAATTTTCAATTCTCAATTCTCAATTCTCAATTCAAAACCCGGGCAGGTCCAGCTGCCCCGCCACGGTCACCTTGCGCCCGTTCGACAGCTCGGGGTCGCTTGTGTCGTACACGACGAACTTGAACCCTCCGAAGCGCCGCGAAAGCTCGGCGCGGATGTAGTCCGATACGGCGGTGACGTTGCCGGCGTCGTCGTCCGAGAATCCCACGGCCACGGATCGGCCGAGGTTGCCGGTGCGCTGGAGCGTGCGGAAGAGGTGCTCCGTGAAGTCGCGGATGGCGAACTCCTTGGCGACCTCGGGCTTGCGGTCGGAGTCGGCCTCGGCGAAGCGCGCGCCGAAGACGGAGTCGTCGGCCAGGCGCTCCTTGAAGTCGGGGTTCGTGACGGCGTTGTAGCGGCAGAACGAGAGGAAGTACGAAAGCTCCTCCTCGTCGTCGCCGAAGTGGTCCACCTTGTCGAAGCAGTGGCGGTAGCCGCGGAGATTGGACATCATCTCGGCGCGCTCGTCGGGCGAGAGGACGGTGTCGATGAAGATGTTCACGGCCTCGCGGATCGTCGCGGGGGCGTGTCCGCGCGCGGTGACGATGGCGAAGATGCGCCCTTCCCGGAGCGTCTTGCGGAGCGTCTCGAAGGACGGCCCGGGCGCCTCGCCCGCGGCGATGCGCGCGAGGGCGCTCTTCGTGTCGCGGATGAACGCGAGGTCGCCCGTGCGCGCGTCCGGCGCGTCCTGGAAGTCGCGGAACGCCGCCTCGCGCCCGCCCGTGCGCGGCATGCGGTAGTGCG
>CAMOHV010000039.1 GCA_946615275.1 uncultured Verrucomicrobiota bacterium
CGTGCGCGAATACGTGGCCCCTCTCGGCATAGCCCGCATCCGCCAGCAGGGCGGCTGGGCGCGCACGGAGAAGGATCCCGGCAAGTACGATTTCTCGTGGCTCGACCAGGTCGTGTTCGACGCCAAGAAGCGCGGCATATCGGTATGGATGGAGCTTTCGTACGGGAACCCGATGTATCCCGGCGGCGGCGGGCGCCAGCTCGCGGCCGGCATTCCAAGGTCTGAGGAGGGGCTTGCCGCGTGGGACCGCTGGGTGGAGGCCATGGCAAGGCGGTACAAGGGGACGGTTACGGACTGGTGCGTCTGGAACGAGCCGGACATCGTCCATGCCAAGAACAGCCCCGAGGAGGCGGCGACGTTCGCGATCCGCACGGCGGAGATCGTGAAGCGAGTGATACCCGACGCCACCATCGCCGCGTTCGCGCTTACGCGCGCGCGCCCCGACTACGTGGAGCCGCTTGTGAAGGAGCTCGTGCGCCAGGGCAAGGGCGGGCTTTTTACGTCCATCGCATACCATCATTACAACAAGAATCCCGACGACGCGTACGAGGGCGTGGAGAAGTGCCGCGCGATCATCGCGAAGCTTCTTCCGGGGCTCAAGCTGCGCCAGGGCGAGGGCGGCACCTGGAGCGAGTGGGGCAACGCCGGAGCGCTCAGGCGCCATCCGTGGACGGAGATCACCCAGGCCAAGTACGATCTGCGCCGCGCGCTAGGCGACCTGGGCCACGGCGACGACACCGAGGTGTTCCACATCTGCGACCTGGAATATCGTACAAGCGGCTTCCACGACGGCCTCGTGCGCTACGGGCTGCTCAAGACGACCGGGCAGGCGGACGGCTATCGCGTCCTCAAGGTGAAGACGGCATACTACGCCGTGCAGAACGCCGTGTCCGTGTTCAACGATTCACTTGAATGCCTCGCCTCCAAGGGCACGGCGCGGATCGACGGGTTCAAGCGCGGCGCGGCGTACGAGTGGCGCGATGTGAAGACCGGCGCGCCGGTGGTGGTGTTCTGGGACGCGACGGACGTGCCGTCCGACCGCTTCGAGGCGCGCGACGCCGAGGTGTCGGTGGCGGGCGATCCCCCGGAGGACCCGGTGTGGGTGGACCTGCTCACGGGCGACGCGTACGCCATTCCCCCGGAGCGCGTCAGGCGCGAAGGGGAGCGGACCGTGTTCACCGTTCCGGCATACGACTCGCCGGCATTCATTGCCCCGAAGGGCCTGCTGACGCTCGAGAAGTCGTGGTACGTGCGCTATCTTGAAGAAGGAGGAAAAAAGTAGAATGGAATTCATGGAATCGTTTGCGGGGAAGACGGCCGTAATCACGGGCGCCGCTTCCGGAATGGGACTCAAGGCCGCGGAAACGCTCGTCAAGGCGGGCGCAAACGTGGTGATGTGCGATGTCAACGCCGAGGCTCTTGAAAAGGCCGCGGCGGGGATCAACGGCCTGGGCGGCGGCAGGGCTTTCGCGTGCCAGGCGGACGTGCGCAGGTTCGCCGACGCGGAGAAGGCCGCCGCGCTCGCGGTGGCGGAGACGGGGCGGCTCGACCTCCTCATCACCTTCGCCGGCGGATACGAGCCGAGGATGTGCAACAGCTTCATGCCTTTCTACGAGCAGCCCGTGGAGGTGCTCGACTGGGGCATCGACGTGAATCTGAAGGGCGCGATATACTTCGCGCGCGCGTGCATGCCGCAGATGGTCGCGCAGAAGGGCGGGGTGATCTGCTGCATCGGCTCCGTGACGGGGTTCGAGGGCGATGGCAACGGGGCGATGTACGGGACCGCGAAGTCCGGCCTCTTCAACTTCGTGAAGGGGCTGGCGCAGGCCGGCGCGCCGCACAACGTGCGCGCGTTCTGCGCCACGCCGGGGCCGGTCCTGACGCGCCCCGGAATGGCCGGCATGAAGACTCTCCAGGGCCATGCCGCCGAGACGCACGAGCTGGTGGACTTCATACTCTTCCTCTGCTCGGACGCCTGCCGCTGCGTCACCGGATCGAACCATGTGATGGACTGCGGACGCCTTTCGATGCAGCCGCAGTGACGCGCGTATGGAGAAGGCAGCAGCATTCATCGCCGCCCTCGCCGCCGCGCTCGCGTCGTCGGCGGAGTCCGTCCCAGCTCCGCGCTTCCCGCCGTACGACTGCGCGAGCTTCGTGCCGGAGGTACGGGAGAAGGCCACGGGTTTCTTCCGGGTCGAGAAGAGGCCGGACGGGCGCTGGTGGGCAATAGACCCGCTGGGGCGCGGCATCGTCCTCATGGGCGTGGACCATGTGCGCTATCGCGGCATCAAGTGCCAGCGCACGGGCAGAAGCCCGTATCTTGAGACGAACATGCGCAGATACCCCGACAGGCGCGACTGGGAGGCGTTCGCGCTTGGAAGCCTGAAGAAATGGGGGTTCAACCTTCTCGGGGCGGGGTGCGACCCTTCGCTGGAGCATAGGGGGCTTGCGCACACGGTGTCCCTCAGGATCGGGCTTTCGATGTGCGGCGGCGCGAGCGACGCTTCGCTTTGGATATGCCCGTACGAGAACCATCCAAGCCGCGCGTTCCCGAACGTGTTCGACCCGCGCTTCGCCGAGATATGCGACGCCGCCGCGCGGGCGAAATGCGCGCCTGCGAGGGATGATCCGTGGCTCTTAGGATATTTCATCGACAACGAGCTCGCCTGGTGGGGGCGCGGCGCCGCCGACACTGGGCTCTTCGACGCCGTGATGGCCAAGGACGAGGCGCACAGCGCAAAGAGGGCTCTGCGCGCGTTCCTGGAGGAGCGAGGCGTGGCGGGCGCGCCGTCCGCCGCCGTGAAGCTGGACTTCCTCAGGCTTGCGGCGGAGAGGTATTTTTCCACGGCCTGCGCCGCGATCCGTCGCCACGACCCGAACCACCTCGTGCTGGGCTCGCGCTTCGCCGGGGTCGACGGCGCGCACGACGCGGTGTGGGAGGTCGCGGGGAGGCACTGCGATCTGGTGACGTTCAACATGTATCCGTGGGCGGACCTCGACCGAGGCGAGGTGCGCGTGGGACCGGGCGCGCTGGCGCAGAGGGCGGCGGACGCCATCGCCGCCCGCCATGCCGTCGCCGGGCGTCCGCTGCTCGTCACGGAGTGGAGCTTCCCCGCCCTCGACAGCGGCCTCCCGTGCACGACCGGCGCGGGCCAGCGCTTCCGCACGCAGCGCGGGCGCACGGCGGCCACGGAGCTTTTCGCAAGGACCATGCTGTCCGTTCCAAGCCTTGTGGGGTACGACTACTTCATGTGGATCGACGAGCCGCCGGAGGGGATCAGCGACGCATTTCCGGAAGACTCCAACTACGGCCTCGTCAATCTCGCCGGGGAGGCGTATCCGGAAATCACGTCGATGTTCGCGGCGCTCCAGCGCGAAGCGGGGAGGCTGCGGTTCGCGCCGCCGCCGGCCGCGCGCAAGGCGCCTGCGGACGCGGGGCCGACAATGGGCGATTTCATGGCGCGGCGGAAGCCGGCCGGCGCGCCGGGTGGCGTCTCGTTCTCGCGCGACGGCGCGGAATACAGGGTCGTTACGCGAGGCGGGCTCGTCCTTGCCGGCAAGGTGGGCGGAGCCAAGGCGCTCGCCCACGTCTCCCTGAAGGGACGCGAGCTTGGCAGTTTCAACATCATGGCCGACTTCGCCCAGAAGGGTCTCCGCTGGCGGGAGATCGACAGGGTGACGGATGTGAAGTTCTCCGTGCGCGGCGGCTGGGGCGTGTTGACGGTGGCGGGCGAGAGGCGCGAGGAAGGCGGCGGCGGCGACTTCGCGATTGCGCTGGAATTCGCGATCCACCCGGACAGGCCGTATTTCGCCTGCGGCCTTGCGAAAATCGTCAACGTGGGCGCGGCGCCGCTCGACCTCAAGGCGTTCCTGTTCCGGCAGGCTGCGGCCTTCGCGAAGGGCAGGGCGCCGGGCGGGGCCAGAAGGGTCCCCAACCTCTGGAAGGGCCCCCGCCGCGACGCCTGGGTGGACGCGGCGGACGGCGTCTGGTGGGGAGGCGTGGCCCGGTCGCCGCTTTGCTCGATGTTCTACTATTTCGTCTCCGCCGACGGCACGCCGCATCCCGACGCGCGCTTCGAGCTTCCGGGCGGCCCGCCGCCCGGCTCCCCGCAGGGCGCGTGGCGGCTCGCGCCCGGCGCCGAGTTCGGCGCGAAGGGGGCGATGTGGGCGGTCTTCGCCGCCGGCGAAGGCGGAATAAGCGGCTGGGAGGCCGCGGCGCGAGCGATCGAGGAGGAGATGGGCGGACGGACGTCGGGGCGTAGGTGAGCCCGTAAGCCGTCCATCTGTCCAACGAGACCGGATTATGGTACAATGTTGAACGCCATGACAGAAAACGTCCTTTTCCTACAGACTTCGCCGCTGCAACCTTCCCGCGAGAAGGTGGCGGGCGCCATGCGCTATGCCGAGAGCACGCCGTGGTACGTCAATCTGATAGAGGTGAACTCGACCCATGGCGAGGTGAGAAAGGTCCTGAGGCACTGGAATCCGGTAGGATGCATCGTGGAGAGGGGGCTTTCGGCGGCGCGCGTGCCGAAGCGCCTGTTCGCGGGAACGCCCGTAGTCTATATCGACCAGATGCCCCACAAGGGGCCGGAGAGGGAATGGTGCGTGTGCCACGATTCCAGGGCGTCCGTCCGCCGCGCGTTCGCCGAGCTGGAGGCCGGGAAGCCGGCCGGGTTCGCTTTCGTGCGCGACGCGCGCCGCATGGCATGGAGCCACGAGCGCGAGATGGAGTTCACGCGCCTTGCCGCCCGCTACAGCTGCGAGGTGCTTGAGGACTCCCTCTCGCTTTCGGAGGCCCTGGTCGGCCTGCCGAAGCCGTGCGGGCTGCTCGCCGCGACAGACGCGGTGGCGCGCAGGGTGGTGGACGCCGCGCATCTGGCCGACATCGCGATGCCGGACGACCTCAGGATCGTCGGCATCAACAACGACGTGTTCGTATGCGAGCATTCCAATCCCACCATCACGAGCGTCTATCCCGACTTCGAGGGCTGCGGGTACCTCGCCATGGCCACGCTCCACAGGATCGTGCGGGGGACCACGGCAAGGCCCCAGACGCTTTTCTTCGGGCCGAAGGAGCTCGTCCGCCGCGCCTCCACGCGCATTCTTCTGAAGCGCGACGCGCGCGTCACCCGCGCGCTCGGCTACATCGAGCAGCACTATGCCGAGCCGGAGATCGACGCCATGCGCGTGGCCGGCGTGATGGGGTGCTCGAGGAGCCTGGCGGACCTCCGCTTCCGCGAGGCCACGGGGCACACGATACGCGAGGAGATACAGGGGCGGAGGCTTGAGAGCGCGAAGCGCCTTCTCTCCGACCCGAACCGCGTGCTTGCGGCCATACCGTCGCTCTGCGGCTGCCTTTCGCAGACGACGTTCATGCGCTTCTTCAAGTCGCGCACCGGCAAGACCATGACCGAGTTCCGCCGGGAGGCCATAAGCGGCAGATGAGCCAACCTTCAAACCTTCCAACCTTCCATTGAAACGAGTTCCAAAGATGAGAAAAAAGACCATGACATTCGCATGCGCTGCGGCGTTCGCGGCGGTTCTGTCCGCAATTGGCGGCGCGCTCGACGCGGCGCGCATCGACGAGATCGCGGCGTGGCTTCCCGAGAGGCCGGCGGCGGCCGGAGCGCGCATAGGAGACCGCGCCGCGTGGGGCCGTCTTGCGGCGCTTCCATCCGCGGCCTCGCACATCAAGGCCGCAGAGAGGGCGCTTGCCGCGCCGATCCCGGCGCTGACCGACGATCTGTATCTCGAATACACCCGGAACGGAAACCGCACCCGCTACCAGAAGCCGTACTACGATCGTCGCACAATGCTCAACGACCTCCTGCTGGGCGAATGCCTGGAGAACAAGGGGCGGTTTCTGCCGCGCATCGTCGCGTACGTGAAGGCGATCGCCTCCGAGCGCACCTGGATCATGCCCGCGCACGACGGCGGGCTGACGGGCTTCAACGGGGAATGCCGCATAGACCTCGGCTGCGCGAACCGCACGGCGACGCTGTCGTTCGTGTACGACTGGCTGCGCGACGTCCTGCCGCAGGATGTGAAGGATCTCATGCTCTCCGAGTGCGACCGCCGCGCGTTCAAGCCGTTCCTCAAGACGTGCCGCGCCCCGGACGCCGAGACCAGGCGCGCGCTGCACAAGTGGTACGAGCGGGGCGACAACTGGAACGCCGTCTGCAACTCCTGCGTGGTGCGCGCGGCCCTCGCGATGGTGGAAGACCGCCGCCTGCGCGCCGAGTTCGTCGCGTCCGCAGAGCGCACCGTCCCGTGCTACCTCGGCGGATTCGGAACTGACGGTTACTGTACCGAGGGCATCGGCTACTGGAACTACGGTTTCAGGCGCCACCTCTACCTTGGGCTTGCCGTGCGCGCGGCCACGGGCGGCAAGGTGGACCTTCTCGCCGACCCGCGCAACCGCGCCGCGATAGAGTACGCCTACGGCTACCGGCTGATGGGATGGAAGTCGCCCCGCATCGCGGACGGCGTGGGCAATCCGAACCCCGTGGTGCTCGCGCTCGCGCGCCAGGCCGTGCCTGAAATCGGTTCCCGGCGCGCGGTCGACGTAGACCTGCTGGACGGCGAGATCGACGCGATCGGCCTCAGGGCGTTCGGCCAGGAGCCCCCGCCCGCATACACGGACGGACGCGACGAGCTGCCGGCGCGCACGTGGTTTCCCCACGCGCAGGTGCTCTTTTCCCGCGGCGTCTGGCCTTCCAGGAACGCGAGCCTGAGCGTCGCGATCAAGGGCGGGCACAATGCCGAGTTCCACAACCACAACGACGTCGGCTCCTACACCGTCGCGCTCGACGGCGCGGAGATGTGCGGCGACCCGGGCGCGGAGGTCTATACCAGACGCACGTTCTCCAAGAGGCGCTACGAGTCGAAGATGCTCAACTCCTACGGCCATCCGGTGCCGGTTGTAGGCGGGAAGCTCCAGGAGGGAGGGCGCGAGGCCGCCGCGAAGGTTCTGCGCACGGAGTTCTCCGACGCGAAGGACGAGATCGCCCTCGATCTGACGGCGGCCTACTCCGTGCCGTCTCTCCGTTCGCTCGTCAGAACGATGGCGTTCGACCGCGAGCGCGCCACGGTCACGATAACGGACGCCGTAGAATTCTCGGAGCCTACGCCGTTCGAGGTGCCCGTCGTCACGTACAGAGCCTATGCGAAGGACGGGGATTCCGGCCGCTTCGTGTTTCGGCGCGCGTCAGGCAGGAGCGGCGGCCACGACATGACGATGGAAGTGAAGTCGTCGGCGCCCGTAGACTTCCGGGACGAGAAGATCGAGAATCCGGGCCGCGCCGCCGTCACGCGCCTCGGATTCGCGTTCCGCGATCCCGTCACGAACGCCACGTTCGCCGTGGTCTACGGCGTGGACGGCGGAAAGAAGCTGCCGAAGCCCTGCAGGGACATCAAGTTCTCGCCGCTCGCCGGCGGCACCATGCTCTACGGCGACGAAGTGCGCCTCGGCCCCGAGGGGCATCCCTTCGCAAAGGATCCTACGGTGATCCGCCATGGCGGACGGTATCTGATGTACTATAGCGTATGCCCGTACCAGAAGGGCAATCGGCCCAAGGGCGTCGCGAAGGAGCGGGCGAGCTGGTGGGGGGCGATCGCGGAGAGCCACGACCTCGTCCACTGGAAGCGCGTCGGCGAGATCGACGTGCCCGGCGCGCCTGCCGCCGCGTGCTGGGTGGCGCCGTGCGTCAAGAAGTTCGACGGCAAGGTGCATCTCTTCGCGCAGGGCAGGACGACGTGGGCGGGCAAGCCGCCGCCCAACAACGTCATCTGGCACGCCGTCAGCGACGACGGAATCCACTTCGCCCTTGGCAAGGACAACCCGGTGATGGTCCCGAAGAACGAATGGTCGATCGTCCGCTCCATCGACGCGGAGGTGTATCGCGTGGCGGACAGGATGATCCTCATGTTCGCCACGCGGGAGCGCCCCGACGGCAGAATACAGCAGCTCGGCATCGCCTGGGCGCCGTACGGCTCCGACTACGGGGCGAAGGACTGGACGGAGCTTTCCGTGAAGGCGCCGTTCTTCAAGCCGGAGCTCCCATGGGAGATGAAGTGCATCGAGGCGCCCACCGTCGTGAAGCGCAACGGGATATGGTACATGTTCTACGCGGGCGCGTACAACCACGAGTGCCAGCAGATAGGCGTAGCCTGGTCTTCGGACGGCGTACGCTTCAAGCGGTGGCGAGACGCGCCCGTTCTCCCGCACGGGCCGGAAGGCTCCTGGAACGCATGGGAGAGCGGCCATCC
>CAMOHV010000040.1 GCA_946615275.1 uncultured Verrucomicrobiota bacterium
TTCGCGCGGGCTTTTCCTCTGGAAGGTGTTCTATGGAGGCAAAACTCTGATTGCGCAAAACTCTGATTGCAAAACTCTGATTGCGCAAGGCTCTGATTGCAAAACGCGGATTGCGCAAGGCTCTGATTGCAAAACGCGGATTGCGCAAGGCTCTGATGAAAATGCCGCTTGCGGGGGGCGGCAATGTGATCAGAGTCTTGCATGGGCGGGAGAGGAGCCTTAGCATGGGCAGGCTGCCGGGATTCGACTATTCGAGGCCGTTCTTCTACATGGTGACGCTGAAGGCGGTGAAGGGCGTGGCGGAATTCGCCAGAATAGCGGACGATGCCGAGCCGCCACGGGATTCACGCGGGAGGATGCGCTATCTTGTCGCCAATGCGATCACGTACGCCTTCGCCAAGGTGATCAAGGGTTTTGCGGCGAAACATAGTGGGCTTTGGCCGATCGAAACATTCATCATAATGCCGGATCATCTTCACATCCTTTTCCATCTGCGCGCCGGCGGCCGAGCGCTTGGATGGCATGTGATGGCCCTCATAGAGGAATTGGATGCTGAATACCGGCGTGTGATGCAGATCTCTGATGGCGGGGCGGGAATGTCTGGCGGAAAATCAGAGTTCTGCATTTCCCGCGACTGGCATGACTGGATTGTGAAGAAGGAAGGGCAGCTCGCGGCCTTTACCCGCTACATACGGGAGAACCCGAAACGAGCTTGGCTGAGGAGGCGGAACAGTCGTTTTTTCGGGCAAGTGAGCCGCATCAGCTTCGTTGGGCGCGAATGGTTCGCCTATGGCAACACGGCGATCCTGGAACTGCCGGTGATCGAACCGTTCAGGTGCTCGCGCAAGTGGGCGAGTGGAGGGCTGGAATGGCGCGAGGCGCTGGAACTGGCCGCGCGGATTGGCCCCGGCGGCGCCGGAGCCGGCACGTTCATGAGCCCATGCGAGAAGGAATGCGGGAACGCCATCTACAAGGCCGGCGGATCGCTGATCGTTCTTTCGCCGGATGGCTTCGGAGAGAGGTGGCATCCGCCGCGCAACAAGGAGGTGCTCTGCGCAAAGGGGCGGATGCTCTTTCTTTCCCTCTGGGAGGCGGAGGCCGCGAAGCTCGACAATGCCACGCTCTACAGGCGATGCCACGAGATGGGGGATGCGATTGCGCAAGACTCTGATGGAGATGCCTCTTCCGAGGGACGGTAGGATAATCAGAGTATTGCATAGATTGGAGCTTTTATGAAAAATGGTTTTTTGCGGATAGTGGGGATAGCCCTTATTGCCTTTCTTGGCAGAGCGGAGAATCGCCCAGCGATTCAGGCGTTGGGAGCGACGAATTCTGCCCCGACATCTGCGGGCGTGGCGCATGGCGCCGATCCGGCGTTCGACTTCGCGGCCGTCTCCGCGCGCCGATTTCCCCCGCCAACGCCGCTTGCGGAGGCGACGATCGCCACCAACTTCTCGCGGCGCTTCACATTCCCACACTCGACGGGCGGGGTGTGGCGCCTGTACTTCGACTACCGCCTCGACCATACCAAGGGCCGCAGGATCGGCGGTGCGCGCGCGCGCGTTTCGTTCGGGCCGAAGGTCATGCCCTGGGGGCCGGACGTCCGCGGACCCATGATATCCGATTCCGACGTGGATCCGGGCGCGCTCTATCCGTGGCGGTGCAGCATGGAGGTGTTGCCGGGGATGGAGTTCGCCGACATAACGTTCGAGCTGTTCGGCAAGGGCGATTTCCGCGTGGCTAACGTCAAGTTCGAGGAGTGTCCGCCGAATCCGACACCCGTTGTGCTGGAGCTTCCGTTCGGAGGGTATTTCGATGGCGCATTCCACATCGGTTCGGGGCAGGCCGGCGTGCCAGTCTTCTCCTGGCGCACGAATCTTGACGAGGAGACGCCTCCTGGGAGGTTCGGATGCCGCATTGCGCTGCCGCCGGGCTTCGCGTTCGTGGACGCCTCGCACGCAGATCCCGCGACGGTGGCGGTGGCGTGCGGGACGAACGGCGAGAGCGTGGTGACGTACCGCGTCGCCTCGCGCCCGCCCAGAATCGGCCGCGAGGGAGGGGAGATGTTCGGAGTGGCGGTGCGCGCGGATGGCGCGGCCGGTGCGGAGGGGACGATGAAGGTCGTTGCGGAGGTGGACGGGCGCGTGGCGTCCGCGCCCGTTTCGCTGCGTCTTGTCGCGGTGGGGCCAGTCAGGGCGGGCAAGGCACCAGCCCGCTACGCCAACGCGGCGTATCTAGGCGGGGCGTATGCGGAATTCCCGGGCGAGGGCAACAGGGCGCTTGCGCGCACGCTGTGCGATGCGGGGGTGACGTGGCTTCTGCCGTCCGCCGCCGCGGTCACCAACAATCCGTCGCTTGTCGCGATGTGGCGAGAGGAGGGGATGCGGCGCGTGACGCCCGATGGTTCGTCTTTCATCGCGAACGGCTTCAACTCAGGCAGAAGGGTGTTCTGCCCCTGCGAGCTATACAGGGAGGATTCGCCCGTGCGGGCGGAGCTCAGGGGTATGTTCAAGAAGGCGCTCAAGGGTTGCGACGGCATGTGGTCCAACTGGGAGCCGTATTCGCACACCGGGCGGCGGCGCCTTTGCAGACGCTGCAAGGAGGCCGAGAAGGGGCTGGACGCCAAGGAAAGGGATCGGCTGAGGTCGGCCGAGCATGGCAGGGTCGTGCAGGCCGTCGCGGAGGACGTCGCGGCGGCGACGGATCCCGCCGTGGGATTCATCCCCGGCATATACTGGCCGGAGCTGGGGCCGGGCCACGAAGGCTTCGACTTCACGCGCGAGATACGCGCGCAGGACTACGCGAAGTCGCTGCTGTTCCTCAATGCGTTCGGGCCGTACGTGCGCTGCAACACGTCCGCGCGGTTCGTTCCCGAGCCGGGGCGGGCGGTGGCGTATTTCGTGGTGGCGCGCGAGGTGATGCGCCAGGTGGAGGAGGACTATCCGCCGGATGTGCGGCCGGCGCTGATGGCGTTTCCTCTGGGGCTTTCGGGCATGGATTGGGCGTCGCGGCCAGAGTGGCTGGAGCTTGCGCTAGACTCGTTCTTCTTCAACGGCTGGGGGTGCGCGGCGCCGTGGTCGTTCCCGTCCGGCGGCGACGCGCGGTTCCTGGCGGCGTTCGCGCGCGCGACGGAGCTGGCGGCGAAGTGGGAGGATTTCGTGTGGAACGGCGCGAGGGCAGACGGCGCGGCGAAGGTGAGGCCGCGAGGAAGGGTGGGCTCGAGGCCGTGGGTGGACAGGACCTACCTTGCGGAGCAGCGCGACGTTCCGCTCATCCAGCATGCCGTCTGGGAGAAGGGCGGCGAGCGCGTGGTGGCGGTGTTCAATTTCTCAGAGACGGCGTCGGCGGTATGCGACGTTACGATCCTCAAACGCAGCGAGACGGTCCATCTGCCGCCACTCTCGTGCCGGACGGTTTTCTTCCCGCGCCGTTTCTGAACCTGTCGGCGATGAGCGCGAGCGCGCCGTCGCCAGTGAGGTTGCACGCGGTGCTCATGCCGTCGAGCGCCATGTAAATGGCCACGAGTATGGCGTAGCGTTCCGGGGTGAAGCCAAGGGCGGTCTCCGCCACGGTGGCCGACGCCAGGACCACGCCGCCCGGGACGCCCGGCGCGGCCACGGCTATCACGCTTATCATCAGGATGAACTCCGTGAAGGCGGCGATCGATATCGGTTCGCCGGCCATCGTCATGAGGCCGATCGAGTAGAGCACCATGTTCGTCATGGAGCCGGCGAGGTGGACGTTTGCGCAGAGGGGAACGACGAGGTCCGCGGTCTCCTGGGAGACGCCGTTCTTGATGGTCTGGCGGAGCGTGACTGGGATCGTGGCGGCGGAGGAGCAGCAGCCGAATCCGGTGAAGTATGCGGGGAGCATGTTGGCGAGGGCGCGGAAGGGGTTGCGCCCCGAGATCGCGCCGGCGGCAAAGTATTGCAGCATGAGGAGCGCCCATTCAAGGGCGAGGCAGGCGGCCATGAGCTTCACGCATGGTCCGGCTATGACGGCGAGGCGCCCGGAGGCCATCGTCTCGGCGATGACGGCCAGGACGTACATGGGGAGGAGGGGCACGAAAAACTTGGCGATGGCCCATGTCATGACCTCGCGGAACTGGTGGGCGACCTCAAGGAGCAGATTTGATTTGCGTGCGATGATGCCGAGGCCGAGGAGGAACGAGAGCACGAGGCTGGTGATGACGTCGGCCGGCGGGGGGATCGGGATCTTGAAGTACGGTGCGAAAGCCTTCGCGGAGGAGGCGGAGGCGAGGTCGAGTCCGCCGCCTAATATCATGGGGAGGAACGTCTTGCCCGAGAAGAACGCAAAGTAGCCGGCGAAGAGCGTTGATGCGTAGGCGAGGGCCACGGTGACGAGGAGGAGCCGGCCGGCGGTGCGGCCGGCGTCGGCGATGGCGGGGGTGACGAATCCGAGGATGATGAGCGGGACGAGGAACTTCACAAGCTGGGCGAATATTGACTTGAACGTGGTGAGGCCCCTGAGGCCGGCATCGGGAAGAATACGCCCTAGCAGCGTGCCTAGAGCGATGGCGAGGATGATCTGCACTATTATGCCTGGTCGTTTCATTTTCATGGCGGGAAGATTATATCATTTTCAGTGCCTGGTGCCTAGGCATCAGGCACTGAAAATGATATAATACGCCCCATGAAGACCATTATCATCTGCGTGACGGCCCTCGCCACGTGTTCGCTGGCGGGGGGGACGGTGTTGTTCGATTTCGAGACGGAGCAGGAGCGCAAGGCCGCCCCGCGCTATGACGCGAACGGTGTCCATGTTGGCGTGACGAACGCATTCGCCACCTCCGGCGGGCATGCCCTGCGCTTCGCCTGCGAGCCGTGGCGGAAGGGGCGCCCCGAATGGCCATCGTTCACGCTCACGACGAAGATGACCGACTGGAGCGGCTACGACCGCCTTGTGGTGGACATCGTGGGCATTGGGGCCGGCGGCGACCTCTTCTCCACGTACATCGCGGGGCCTGAAGGCCGCATCCAGAACGGCCTGGGCAAGTCGCGCCGCGTGCCGGAGAGCGGCGTGACGCAGTGGGTGGTGGACCTCGACAAGTGGCCGAAGGAGACTTCGCCCACGAACATCGTGCGCGTCCATTTCTTCACGGAGCGGCCGAGGGGATTCGACATCACCATCGACCGTCTGACGCTTCTCAAGAAGGGCGAGAAGCTGCCTGTGCCGGACAGCCCAAGCGTCGGGCGCGAGGTGCTTGCGGTGGTGGCTGCGGACCGCGACGCGCTGCGCGCGGAAGTGGCCGAGCTTGAGGCGTGGAAGCGGCACGCGAAGGACTACATGCGCTTCCGCGACGCCTGCGCGGCGCCTGGCGTCCTGCGCGCGCCCAAGATGCTGCTGGGCGCGGCGACGACGATGGAGAAGGTGATGCCTCGCGGCGCGTTCACGGCGAGGCCTATGCCCGCGGAGGGTGTCGCGGTGCGCCTCGCGCGCAACGAGTACGAGGGGGTGCAGGTGCTGGTGGCGCCGAGGGACTGCGACCTCGAGGACGTGAAGGTGTCGCTCGGCGCGGACGGCCTGAAGGGGCCTGGCGGCGCGGTGTTCCCGGCGTCTGGGGTCGCGTGCGACGTGACTGGATACGTGAGGACCACGCGGCGCGCGCCGTACATGGTGGGCTACAACGTCTCCACGAACGGCGGCGCGGGCTACAAGCGCCTTGTGAAGGCTCCGGACGTCGGATGGTGGCCGGATCCGATCCTCGGCTTCCTGAAGGGGATCGACGTCAGGGATCTCGACGTGCAGAGCTTCTGGGTGCGCGTGCACTGCCCGGAGGGCCAGAAGGCCGGCGTGTACAAAGGGGCGCTCGTCGTCTCGGCGCGCGGCGTGGATCCAGTCCGCATCCCGTTCTCGGTGCGCGTGAACGACTTCGCTCTCGGGCGCGTCTCGGAGCTGCCGCTCGCGATCACTTTCTCGCCAGGGCCCAACACGCAGCACGAGGGGGAGAAGAACCTCAAGCTTGCGGCGGCGCTGCGCGCGGACCCCGAGGCGCCGGTCAACATCTGGAGGAAACGCGAGGCCGCCTGGACGTCCTTCCTCGCCGACTATCTCATCCCGCTCGACAGCCTCTACCACGGCAACGAAATGTGGCGCTTCGGACCCCTTAAGCAGCTCAAGGCGGAGGGGCGCATCGGCTGGTTCAACCTCGGCTACTGGAGCTATCCCAGCAAGGACGAGACGATGGAGGCCTGGCGCGCGCGCACGATCCCGCGCCTCAGGAGGTTCTACGACGAGGCGAAGGCGAACGGCATCCTCGACCACGCCTACGTCTATGGCTGCGACGAGATCGCCAAGGAGTATTTCCCCGCGATCCGCAAGGCCGTGGGCGAGCTGAAGGCCGCGCTTCCGGGCGTGCCGGTCTCGACCACCGCCTACGACCACGAGTTCGGCGTGGGCACGCCGCTCGACGTTATGGACTGGTTCACGCCGCTCACGCCGAAGTTCGACCCGGAGAAGGCAGCGGCCTCGCGCAAGGCCGGGCATCAGGTGTGGTGGTACATCTGCTGCGGCCCGCGCGCGCCGTACGCCAACATGTTCATCGAGTGCCCAGCGATCGAGGCGCGCATCCTAATGGGCGCGCAGACGACGAGGATGCGCCCCGACGGGTTCCTCTACTACCAGATCTCGATATGGAACTCCAGGAAGTGCATCACCACCGGCCCGTTCACGGACTGGGACCCGCGCAGCTGGACCACCTACCACGGCGACGGCTCGTGGACGTGCGTCGGCCCCGGCGGCAGCCCGGTGCCCACCGTGCGCCTCGAGAACTTCCGCGACGGCCTCGAGGACTTCGCGTACGCGAAGATCCTCGAGAGGAAGTTGAAGGAGAAGGCGGGCGACGAGGCATGGTGCCGCCGCGCCCGGGAGCTTCTCGCCGTGCCGCGCAGCGTGGTGGATTCGATGACTGACTACACCGACGACCCGCGGGCGGTATATTCTTGGCGCGACGCCATGGCCGACATGATCGAGGGCCGGTGATCCAGGAAAGGAGCAGACGATGAGAGAACATGGTTTGATGGCTTTGTCGGCGGCGGCCGCGCTTTCGGCCGCGTCGGCGATGGCCGCGACGATCACACTGCCGGTGGAGAAGGTGCGGAGCGCTTTCGACCCGATGGAGAAGACGTTTCCCGGAAGGGTGATGGCCGTGCAGAGGGTGGACGTCACGCCCGAGGTCTCCGGGGAGATCACCGAGGTGTGCTTCGCCAACGGACAGCTCGTGAAGGAGGGCGATCTCCTCTACCGCATCATGCCGATCAAGTACAAGAGCGCCCTCAAGAACGCCCAGGCCAAGGTCGAGGAGTGCCGCGCGAAGAAGGCGTATGCCGAGGGCAGTGCCGCGCGCTACGAGAAGCTGGCGCCCGGAAAGGCGGTGTCGCAGGACGCCCTTGAGAGCGCTCGTTCGGGGAGGGCCGTGGCGTCCGCCGCTCTCGAGGCCGCCGAGGCCGAGCTCGCCGTTGCGCAGTACAACCTCGACCGCTGCGACATCAAGACTCCGATATCGGGGAAGACGGGGACGTCCAGCCTCACGCGCGGCAATCCCGTCTCGCCGTCGACGCCGCTCGTGACGGTTGTGCAGCTACAGCCCATCCGCGTGCGGTTCTCCATCTCCAACGCCGACTTCCTGACGCTATTCGGCGGCAAGTCGCGCGCGCTCAAGGAGCAGGGCGAGGTGTCAGTGACGCTCGCGAACGGAACGGTGTTCTCCGAGAAGGGCGAGGTGGAGTACACCGAGAACGTGGCGGACGAGGCCACCGACACCATGCGCGTGTACGCCACGTTCCCGAACGCAGAGCGCATGCTGAGGCCGGGATCCACCGTGGGGGTGGTGCTCCGCAACAAGTCCGGCGCCGCATGCGCGGCCGTCCCGCCATCGGCGGTGATGCAGGACGCCCAGGGCGCCTCCGTGTGGGTCGTGGGCGCGGATGGGCGCGCATCGCGGCGGCGCATCGCGGGCGCGCGCATCTCCGGCTTGGACATGCTCGTCACATCCGGCCTCAAGGAGGGCGAGATCGTGGTCGCCGACGGCGTCCACAAGGTGGAGGAAGGCGACATCGTCAAACCATCAGCAGAACGAGGAGAGTGAAATGACGAAAGTCATTGCGACTATGATGATTGCGGCGGCCCTGCCGGTCGTCGCTTCCGCGGAGGTGCACGACGGGCGCTTCTCGTGGGGCGGGCGCGACGAACATCCCGCAGTCGTGAACCCGGTGGTGCGCGCCGACGACGGGAGCGTCGTCTCCC
>CAMOHV010000041.1 GCA_946615275.1 uncultured Verrucomicrobiota bacterium
GGGGTTGTAAAAACCTCCTGGCTATGATATGATAACCACAACGCATACTGGCGGCCAGGCGCGTCGGAAATGAGAAAACGTCATGAAAAAAGAAATAGTGATGTCTGCGACCATCGGAATGATGTCGGTTCAAGTCGTCTGCGGCGTTGATTTCCCGAATGCCGGGGGTGACATCGCGAGTCCGTCCGCATGGGGCGACACATTGCCCTCCACCACGGACTCCGCGTGCTTCAAGAAGGCCGGGACCTACACGGCGAGCGGAAACGTCTCGTTCAGCTCCGTCACGGTGGACGTGGCCGGGGCCGTGTTCGACTTCACGGCGAACAACGCCAAGATCACAATGACCGCCGGCTCCGGGAAGAAGGGGTTCGCGATCCCGTCGAACAACAGATCGGCCACTCTCAAGGGCGGAACCTGGGACATGGCGCGGTCGCACTTCATGTGCGGCAAGGGCTCCGCCATCTCCGGGGTCGATGTGACGCTCACGGACGGCGTAGTCGTGACAAACGCCAACATCTTCTACTGGGGGGAGCACAGCTACGACACCACCTGCACCATCACAGGCGGGGCGCGCGTCCACGCCACTGGGCATTTCCAGAACTACGCCACCGGCGCGCGCGCATCGCTCGTCGTGAGCGGCGGCGCGCGCGTGACGGCGGGAGCATCGTTCTACACGGATCAATACGGCAATCCCCAGCCGGACACAGGGTTCAACACCGTCACGCTCACCGGTGCCGGCACATGTCTGGAGGCGTTGGGAGGTGACGCGTCGGTGATCGGTTATTCGCATCGGTGCAACACCTTTACAGTGACCGACCATGCGAGTTTCCACACCATAGCGCCGGTCTGGGTCGGTTACAACACCACCTCCGTATCGAACATCGTGGTGTTCTCCAACGGCGCCACGGCCGACACGGGCACGTTCTACGTGGGGCGCGGGGCGGGCGTGGGCAAGGGCACGTACGGGAACAAGATGTTCGTGAACGGCGGCGCGAACATCACGAACAACTACTTATTCGTAGGCGGCGACAATGCGAACGGCGTCGACAACTCCAACAATGTCGCGGAGGTGGAGAACGCCTCGCAGTACATCAGAAACCATGTGACGGTCGGTGGGCCCGGAAAGCGCAACCGCATGACGATGAGATCGGGGGGGCGCCTCTCAGCGGCGTCGATGAACGTGGGCGGAAACGTCGTGGGGGCCGACGGCAATCTCTTCGAGGCATTGCCTGGATCCGTCGTGGAGCTCCGCAACAACACGGGCCTTCGCGTCGGCGAATGCGGCAACGGCAACGAATGCGTCTTCAGCAATGCAGCTGTCACGGCGATGGTATTCTACTGCGGCAACCTCGGCAACCACGGCAACTATCTGCGCGTCCATGGAAGCGATGTCGATCTTTGCAAGGGGCTCTCCGCATCGCCATACGACATCTTCCGCCGCAGCCACGACAACATCGTGGAGTTTTTGGACGGCGCGGAGCTGAATGTGCGCAACAGCTACTTCCGCCTTGGCGCATACAGCACGAACAACACGCTGCGCATCGCGCATGGATCGCGGTTCTATGCGCTCACCAACACCTGCTCGATCGGCCTTGACCTTGGCAAGAACGCGACCTATGTCACGCTAAGCAACCGTTTCGAGCTGCTCGACGAGTCGTATGCCAAGACCAAGCGCTTCCGCATGATGTCGAGGGACTGCACGACCGTGATCTCCAACTCCACGTTCGAGACCACGGACACCGGCAACGGCTTCCAGATCGGGTATCTCGAGTCCAATAATCAGGCGGAGGAGTCGGTGGGCGGCAACCGCGTGGAGATGCAGGGCGACCATCCGAAGATCGTCTGCGCCAGCACGGTGTCCTTCTCCCGCAACTCCACGCTGCATCTGCAGGTGCCGCGCGGGGGCTATGCGAAGGACCATGTGCTGATAGAGACGGTCAAGATGGACGTCAGCGCGAACAGCCTGGTGACGGCGGACATGGCGGATTACGCCAGCCGCCTTGGCGGGCGCATCACGGTCGCGAGGGCGTCGAGCACTATGAGTGTTAACGCAACGGCGCTTGCCGCATCCAACGCGCTCCTTCCGGAGGGATGCTCTTTCTCGGTGGAGGGCAAGACGCTCTACCTGAACGTGCCGGACCGTCGGGGCACGATCGTCATATTCAAGTGACGGAGGCCTCATGAAGAAGAGTGTTGCGCTCGCGTTGTCGTGCTTCGCCGCGCTGTGCGCGGCGGCCGAGCTTCCGGTCATAACCGCGCACCGCGGCGGGCGGCTCGAATACGACGACAACGCCCTTGGCACCTTCAAGCAGTCAGTCGCCAGGGGCGTGAGGCGCTTCGAGACGGACATCCGCTACACGAAGGACCACCGTTTCGCCATAATGCACGACGACACGCTCGACCGCACCACCACCGGCAGCGGCTACCTGGAGGACCGCACGCTCGAAGAGCTGCGGGCTTTCAGGCTCAGGAATTCCGGCGAGCCCATCCCCACGCCCGAGGAGATACTGGACGTCGTGGCGTCCGTGCCGGACTCCTTCATCGAGCTTGAGCTGAAGACGTACAACCACCGCAAGGACGTGCCGAACTTCTACACCGACGGCCTTGTGCGGGAATACTGCCGAAAGCTCTCCGCCCTCGCCGCGTCCAGGCTCGACCGCAGCCGCTACATCTTCATCTCCACCGACTACCGGTCCCTTCGCATCATGCGCGAGACGGACCCCGCCGCGCAGATCGGCATAATAGTCTTCGACAAGTTCAACGACTGGTACTTCGACCAGGCGAAGTCGCTCGGCGCGAAGATGATCGCCCTCTGGACGGGCGGCTACCACGCCGGCGACATCGACAGGATCCACGCAGCAGGCATGGCGTGCAACGTGTGGCCGGTGAACAACATGGAGACTTATGTGCAGGCCGCGCTGATAGGGGCCGACGGCATAACGACCGACAGCCCGGCGGAGTTCATGCGCCGCCTCTCCGCGCCGCAGTCAGGCGAGAAGGTGCTGGGCGGAATGCGCGTGGCGTGGGACGGCGAGGGGATCGCCGTCTCGAACGGGGCGCTCTCGGCATCGTACCGCTTCACCGCCCGCGGGCTGGGTCTCGTGTCGCTCAGGTCCGGCGGAGCGGAGCTGTCCGCGCCGTCCGCCGCGAGCGCGCCAGCGCCGCGCTTCCTGTGCATTTCGGTGGGCAAACTCGCGCAGAAGGGGTGGCCGGGCAACGGGCTGCGCGCGACCGTTCTGACCGACGCCGGGCAGGAGGAGCTGGACGTCGTGCCGGGAACGCCCGGGGTGATCCACCGCGCATGCCGGGGGTTCAGAGGGCAGGCGCCGATGCCATTCGAGTGCGCTCTGCCTTTCCCGCGCAAGGCGGACGGGATCATCCCGGAGGGGGTTTTCACTTCGTTCGCCGACATCTTTGGCAACGGTGTGGTGTTTGTGAACCTCAACGAGCGCTTCGCGCCTGTCCTGGCGCTCGCCTACTCGGGCGGCGAGGCCGGCCGCGCCGATGTCTTGAGGAAGGCCGTTCAGATCATAGGCAGGAAGGAAGGAAAAGGAAAGTGAAGACACTTGGAATAATACCCAGTCGATGGGGGAGCAGCAGATTCCCCGGAAAGCCGCTCGCGGACCTCGCGGGCAAGCCGCTCGTGGCGTGGGTCGTAGAGGCCGTGCAGAAGGCGAAGTCGCTGGACGACGTCCTGGTGGCGACGGACGACGAGCGGATATCCGCCGCCGTCGCCGCGCACGGCGGCAAGGCGGTGATGACGCCCAGCGAACTGCCGTCCGGCACCGACCGCATCGCCTGCGCCGCCGGGGATTTCGCGGACGACGACATCCTCGTCAACATCCAGGGCGACGAGCCGCTCATCGACCCCGCGCTCATCGACGCCCTCGTCGCCCGCCTCAAGGAGCCGGGCTCGAAGTGGGACATGGCCACGGCCGTGACCCCCATAAGGAGCGCCGACGACTTCGCCGCCAAGACGGTCGTCAAGGTCGTCCTCGACCGCGACGACGGCGCGCTCTACTTCTCGCGCGCCCCGATCCCGTGCGACCGCGACCACGCGCCAGACATCTCGTCCGGCCTGTACGTCCGCCACCTCGGCATCTACGCCTATCGAGGCGGTTTCCTGAGGAAGTACATCGCCGAGAGGCCGTGCGCCCTGGAGAAGACCGAGAAGCTCGAGCAGCTGCGCGCGCTCTGGATGGGCGCGAAGATCGCCGTGATACGCACTGCGGACGAGGGGGTGGGCGTGGACACGCCCGAGGACGCCGTGCGCGTGGCGGCGATCCTGAAGCGGCGACGGTAGGCGAAATGAAGGATATGAGGATTCGCCGGGAGGCGATGAAAATGCCGTTGTTCAGTTGTGTGGTGCCGGTGAAGGGGGGCCGTCCGTATTTGGACGAGGCTCTTGCCAGTTTGTCGGCGCAGAGGATGGGGGATGACCTTGAGGTGATTGTGCAGGATGGGGGCGGGGGGAATGGGGAATTGAGAATTGAGAATGGGGGAGGGCGAATTGAGAATGAAAGATGGGTTTGTGAAGAGGATTGTGGTCAGAGCGATGCGTTGAACAGGGGTTTCGCAAAGGCGAAGGGCGAGTGGCTTTTCTGGCTTAACGCGGATGACATGTTGTTGCCCGGGGCGCTGGAGAGTGTGAAATTGAGAATTGAGAATGGAGAATTGAGAATTGGGAATGGAATCGATTGGATTGCGGGGAATCAGGTGCTGATCGATGAAGGGGGGAAGGTGCTGAAATGTTCCGTGGGGAACGGGTGGCATGATTGGCTGTACAGGCGCGCGGTGCCGCATGTCTATGGCCCCAGCGCATTCTTCCGAAGGGAGCTTTTGGAGCGCGTGGGGGGATTCGACGCATCGCTTCACATCTGCATGGACTGGGATATGTGGATACGCTTTATGAAGGCCGGGGCGCGGTTTGAGCGCATCGACGGCTATCTCTGGGCGCAGAGGCAGTGGGAAGGGAGCAAGACGCAGCGTCCGATGGGGGCGGAGGAGCTTGCGGAGCAGGAAAAGGAGTTGGCGCGGATGCTCGCGAAGAACGGCTTCAAGATCACTCGCGGAGGCGTATGGCTGTCGCGCGCATGGCGCATTCTGAGCGGGAGCTATTTCCGCGAATGGCGCGACGGGCGGCGGATGCGCGGACGAAAGGCGGGCGAATGCGCAGGTTGAAGAGCATAGTCCTGGGGTGGATATACGCCATCTCGGCGCATCTGCCGCCGTGGATGTCAATATGGGTGGTCAACCGGTCGCTCCCGGTGGGGCGTCCGGTGCTGGACTATCTCGAGTTCCATCTTGCAGACCACTGCAATCTCAACTGCGCGGGCTGTACTCATTTCGCGCCCTACGCGGACAGGCGTTTCGCCGATCTTGGGGAGACTAGGCGCGATTTCATCCGGCTCAAGGAGCTTTTCTCGAACATCCGCCACATACGCATCATGGGCGGCGAGCCGTTGTTGCACAGCGAGGCGGCGGAGTTTGTGCGCATGGTGCGCGAGGCGTTTCCGAGAAGCTGCGTAAGACTGGTGACGAACGGAATCAAGCTGCTTGACGGGAATGATCCGATGGTGCCAAAGGCGCTTGCCGCGCTGAAGGAGACTGGGACGGGGATAGACTGGACTTGCTATCCGCCGATGGCGGGGCGGCGGGAAGAGATAGTCCGAGTGTGCGAAGATGCCGGGGTGGATCTGCGGATCACGGACAACGACACGTTCTGGGCGCGTATCAGGGCGAAGGGCGATGCGGATCCGGTGGAGGCGTTCCGCTGGTGCCGCAAGCGCGTGTACTGTCCGATCATGGACGGGGGGAGGATATACGTGTGCGCCCAGGCGCGCTATGCGCGGTACTACAACCGCGCGGCGGGGGCGGCGCTTGCGGAGGACGATGGAATAGACGTGCACGGGGCGTCGGCCCGCGAGATACTGATGTACCTGATGAGGCCTTCGAAGGCGTGCGCGTACTGCGACGCTGGGGCGCGGCATTTCGCGTGGAAGGGCGGCGCAAGACCGGAGGACTGGCTGCGATGAAGATACTCTTTGTGTGGAGCGGGCTTTCGGGCTACATGGGCGACTGCTGGAGGGAATTGTCGCGGAAGGGCGGCGTGGAACTCAAGGTGTCTGTGGACGCGCGGTCGAGCCTGTCCGGAGGGAGGTTCGATGCGAACGAGACTTTACGGGACCTTGACTGGAGCGAATCGCTGCCGGAGGGTTGGGGGCCGGACGTCGTCTTCACCGTCGGCTGGCGCAACAGTCTCTGCCGCGCGGCGGCGCTTCGCGACTGGGGTGATGGCGCGAAGACGGTGTGCTGCTTCGATATGCCGTGGGAGTGGCGGCTGAGGAAGATAGCGGCGCGATTCGTGCTGTGGCGCTACCTGAGGCGGTTCGACGCCGCGTTCGTGAACGGCGCGAGCGCAAGGAGATATGCCCGATGGCTTGGATTTCACGAGAAGAGGATATTCACTGGGCTGATCGCTACCAATCTGCGCCGTTTCGGCGCGCATGTGGGCGGGAAGGGTTTTCTGTACGTCGGGCGCGATTCGCCGGAGAAGGGCCTTGACGTGCTGCGCGCGGCGCATGAGATTTATCGTTCGCGCGGCGGCAGATGGCCGCTTAGGATGGTGAACGGCGTCTCGCCGGATGAATTGGGGCCGATCTATGCGGCGGCGGACTGCTTTGTCCTCGCCAGTCTGCACGAGCCTTGGGGCGTGGTGCTCGTAGAGGCGGCGGCGACGGGGCTCCCCATAATCTGCACCGACGCCTGCGGCGCGCGGCACGAAGTCGTGAAGGGGAACGGAATCGTGGTGAAGGCCGGTGATGCGTACGCCTTGGCCGAGGCCATGGGAAGAATTGAGAATGGAGAATTGAGAATTGAGGATCTGGAGTTGGGCAGGGAGTTGGCGAAGCCGTACTCGTGCGAGGCGTGGGCGGAAAGGGTTCTGGACGTCTGCGGAAGACTGAAAGGGAAGTGAAATGATCAGAAGAGTATGGACAATCTTGAGGCATTGGCGCGAGGCGAAGAGTGCGCTCTCCACGCTAAGCCATCTCTACGATGCCGAGAGCGACGCCTTGGATGCGCTGGGCGGCTTGACGGATGAGGAGATGAAGGCCGTGTGCGCCTGGGCCACGGAAGAGATGGGCATGACCATAGTAGAGGTGGGCACGCTCTTCGGCTTGACGGCGCGTGAGCTCGATCGGCAGGTTGTAGGCGGACGCATCATCGCCATTGACAATTTCACCTGGAATCCGTTCGGTCTGCCGCCGAATGTGCATGAGGCGTTCACGCGGAGGATTCTGCGGGACACAAAGGTCGAGCTCTTAAACTGCTCCAGCGAGGACTGGCGGAACACGGTGACGGGGCGCATCGACATGGTCTTCTTCGACGCCAGCCATAGCTACGAGGACGTCAAGGCCGAGTGCGAATGGGCCAAGGCGCGTGGCATTCCTAGCGTCTGCGGGCATGACTACGGCAATCCCAATCCGCGGTTCGGAGTGACACGTGCAGTGGACGAGGTGTTCGGGAAGGAGAATGTGGAGGTGGCGGGCATGTGCTGGAGGGTGAAGAATTGAGAATGGAGAATTGAGAATGGAGAGGAGTCGGGGAAGGTGAAGATAATCCACATAAGCGATGGTTGGGAGGGGACGAACGGCGCCGCGAACATCGCGCGCATGATCGCCGAAGAACAGGAGAAGGCGGGGCATCGTGTGCGGCTGGCGCGATGGGCGTCGGCAGGCGAGCTGCGTTCGGTGGACCAAGTGTGGGTGCATTGCGCGTGGAAGCCGTGCCTATGGTGGGCGGCATTGTGGGGACGCGACGTGCATTGGATGCCTGAGGCGAGCTACGATCCGATGCGGCTGGCGTATCACGGCTGGAAGAAATGGCTGGTGGGGCCGATTGAGAGGTTCTTCCTGAGGAGGGTGGCAGTGGTGGTGGCCGCGTGCGGGGCGGAGG
>CAMOHV010000042.1 GCA_946615275.1 uncultured Verrucomicrobiota bacterium
AAGCCGCGCAACGCCCCGGAGGCCGACGACGCCCCGCCGCTCCGTCCGCCCGCCGACGGCCTGGACCTCACCCTCACCATCGACGCGCCGCTGCAGTACGCCCTCGAGCGCCAGCTCCGCGGCGTGATGGGCGCGGGCGTGGTCCTCGACCCGCGCACGGGGGCCGTCCTCGCCATCGCAAGCTCGCCCACGTTCAACCCGAACGAATTCATACCCGTCCTCTCCCATGAACGCTACCGCGCGCTCGCGGACGATCCGACGCACCCGCTCCTCAACCGCGCCGTCTCCGGCACATACGCCCCCGGCAGCACGTTCAAGCCCGTAACCGCGCTCGCGGGCCTCGACGCCGGAATCGACCCCGAGGCCGAATACGACTGCCGCGGCGTCTTCGCCCTCGGCGCGTTCCGCCTCCACTGCTGGGACCGCTACGGCCACGGCGAGATATCGCTCCACCGCGCCCTGCGCGACTCCTGCAACACGTACTTCTGCAACCTCGGCCGCACGATCGGCACCAACGCCCTCGTGCGCACGGCGCGGGAGTTCGGGCTGGGCGCGAAGACGGGCATCGACCTTGGCGCGGAGGCGCCGGGCGTTGTGCCCGACTCCGAATGGAAGCGCTCGCACGGCGGCGATCCCTGGTATCCCGGCGACACATGCCAGATGGCGATCGGGCAGGGCATGCTGCTCGTGACGCCCCTGCAGATGGCCGTGGTCTGCGCCGCCCTCGCGAACGGCGGCGACGTCTTCACGCCGTATCTGCGCGCGCGCGACCCGGGGCTGCCGCCGCCCAAGCCCGCGAAGAGGGTGCACGCGAGGCCGGAGGACTTCCAGCGCGTGCGCGAGGGGATGCGCGCCGTAGCAGAGGAGGGGACCGGCAAGCGCGTCCTGTTCCGCTTCGGCGAGAGGCGCGAGAAGTTCCGGCTAAAGACGACGTGCGCGGCGAAGACCGGCACCGCCGAGGTTGGCACCGGCGAGACGCGGCGCAAGAACACGTGGGTGATCGCGTTCGCGCCGTACGAGAATCCGACGATGGCGGTCGCCCTCATCGTCGAGAAGGGAGAATCGGGAGGGCTCACCGCCGCGCCCAAGGTGCACGAGGTGCTTGCGAGCCGATTCGGGGAGGAGACGCCGTGAAGAGATTCCTCCGCATCAACTGGCTGCTTCTCCTCTCAATGATCGGCCTTGTGGCGATCGGGGTCGTCTTCATACACAGCGCCGGCTCCGCGCGCCAGGTGGCAGCGCTGCACGTGGCGTGGCGCTCGCACGCGCTCACCGCCGCGTTCGGCCTCGCGCTCTACTTCTGCATCGCCGCGATCGACTACCGCAAGATACTCGACTGGGCCGCCTGGCCGTGCTTCGCGGCTGCGATGGTGATGCTTGTGGCGGTTCTGCTTTTGGGCGACAAGGTGTACGGCGGGCGCCGCTGGCTCTGGTTCTTCCAGCCAAGCGAGATCGCCAAGCTCGCGACGATAATGCTCGTGGCGCACCTCTACGGAGGCAAGGGGGCGAAGACCGACTTCAAGGGGTTCCTCGTGGCGTTGGGCATCCTGCTCGCGCCGGCGGCGCTCATCCTCGCCGAGCCCGACCTCGGGACGGCGCTCGTCCTCGTCCCCGCCGTGATCGTCATGCTCTGCGCGGCGCGCGTCTGGACCAAGGGCCTCGTGACCATACTCCTCGTTGGCCTCATCGCCGCCGGCGCCGTCCTTGGCGCGGTGGCCGCCGCAGAGCGCATACCTGACCGCGCGCGCCGCGAGGCCATCTTCGCGAAGATACCGCTCCGCCCCCACCAGATCAAGCGCCTCAGGGTGTTCCTCGACCCGGAGCTGGACCCCAACGGCAGCGGCTGGAACCTCCGCCAGGCGAAGCTCTCGATAGGCTCCGGCTCGATCTACGGAAAGGGCCTGGGCAAGGGGGACCAGAAGCTGCTGGGATATCTGCCGCCGTCCGTCTCGATGAACGACTTCATCTTCGCCGTGGTGGCGGAGGAGGCCGGCTTCCGCGGATCGGCCGCGACGCTCGCGCTCTTCCTCGCGCTGCTGCTCGCGACGGTGCGCATCGGGGCCGTGTGCGGCGACGACCGCGGCAGGCTCCTCGCGGCGGGCGTCGGCACGCTCGTCTTCTGCCACGTGTACGTGAACGTGGCGATGTCCATCGGCCTCATGCCGATAACTGGGCTCCCGCTGCCGTTCATAAGCGCGGGCAAGACTTTCCTCGTCGTCCTGATGGCGGCGTTCGGGCTTGTGCAGTCCATAGCGATGCACCCGGCCGCCGACTCCGGCGACGAGGCCGAAACGGAGAAATGACTGTTTGAAAACCATCAATCGAAAGGAGAACAAATGTTCGAAAAACTGCTAAGCCTCTTCCGCCCGAAGAAATACCGGCGGGAGATAATCGTGAACGTGGAGAAGCTCGAGACGCGCGTCGCCGTGATGGAGAAGGGCCGCCTCGAGGAGTACATGGTGGAGCACCCCGACGACGAGCGCCTCGTGGGCTGCATCTTCCGCGGCCGCGTCCAGAACCTCCAGGACGACCTCCAGGCAGCGTTCGTGGACATCGGCCTCAAGAAGAACGCCTTCCTCCACTACTGGGACATGACGCCCGACTGCGACGCCCTCCTCGAGGAGACCGACGAGGAGGAGAACACCGACCCCAAGAACGGCGGCAAGAAGACGAACGCCGCCAAGTCGAAGCGCAAGCCCCCGCGCCTCTCAAACGAGGAGATCCACAAGCGCTACCCAGAAGGCTCCGAGATCACCGTGATGGTGACGAAGGGGCCGATCTCCACCAAGGGCCCGCGCGTCACCACCAACCTCTCCATCGCCGGCCGCTACCTCGTGATGATGCCCGGCCAGACGCTCCGCGGCGTCTCCAAGAAGGTTGGCGACGCCCAGGAGCGCCAGCGCCTCAAGAAGATCCTCGACAGGCTCATGATCCCCGAGGACGTGGGCGTGATCGCGCGCACAGCGTCCGTCGGCGCCAAGCCCAAGGTGATCGCGCGCGACATGCGCAACCTCATAGAGTCCTGGCGCGAGCTCCAGGGCAACATCAAGAACCTCCGCGTGCCGTGCTGCGTGTACCGCGAGCCCGGCCTCGTTGAGCAGGTGGTGCGCGACTGGCTGACCGAGGACATCGACGCGATCGTGATCGACGACAAGAAGACCTTCGACGAGATGCGCGAGGTCACCGCACGCATCTCGCGCCGCGCCCGCAACAAGATCCGCCTCCACGAAGGCCCCGTCGACGCCTTCGAGCAGTACGGCGTGGAGCGCCAGCTCGCCGACGCCTTCCAGCGGAAGGTGCCCCTCAAGTCCGGCGGATACCTCGTCATCGACGAGACCGAGGCCCTCATCGCGGTGGACGTCAACACCGGCCACTACAAAGTGAAGGACGGCAAGGCCAAGGAGAAGGAGGGCAAGAACCTGCAGGAGGAGTCCATCCTCCAGGTGAACCTCGAGGCCGTGGAGGAGGTGGCCCGCCAGCTGCGCCTCAGGAACATCGGCGGGCTCGTGGTGCTGGACCTCATCGACATGAAGAGCCGCAAGCACCGCAAGCAGGTGTACCAGGCGCTCAAGGGCTTCCTCAAGCGCGACCGAGCCCGCACGAACGTGCAGGAGATCAGCGACCTCGGCCTCCTGGAGATGAGCCGCCAGCGCAAGGCGGAGTCGCTCCTCTCGATGCTCTCCATGCCATGCCCGTACTGCTCGGGGCACGGCGTCGTGAAAACGCCGCTCGCCGTCTCCATCGAGCTGCAGCGCAAGATACGCAGCCTCCTGAGGCGCGCGGAGGCCGACAAGAAGCCGTTCGTCCCCAAGATCATCGTGGCCCCCGCCGTGATGCAGCGCCTGCGCACCGAGGACTCGCAGCTCCTCGCCGAGCTACAGGCCGAGTTCAGCACCCGCCTCACGTTCGTCTCCGAGCTCCACCGCCACCCCGAGTCGTTCTCCATACTTGACTCCGAGAGCGGACAAGTGCTATACTCTTCATCCACCTCTCACCAGCACGCCTGACAGCCCGAGAGCAAAAGGAGCCCACACACATGAAGAAAACGCCTTTGGCAATGCTTTTCGCCGCCCTGGCGCTCGCCGCGCCGGCGCAGCTCCTGCAGGACTTTGCGCCGTCCGCCCCCAGCGGAATTGAGAATGGAGAATTGAGAATTGAGAATTCGGGAACTTCTACAGGCAGTGCGGAAAGCCAACGCCCCGCGTCCAAGGCGCGGCCGGCCGCGAAGTCACGAGGCAAGAGCGGCATCGGATCAAGCGAGCTGAAGCTCACGGGCAGATACATGTCCGCCAACCGCCAGACGGGCGAGCTGACGGCCTCCGGAGGCGTGAGCGCCGTCTCGGGCGTGTACCGATTCTTCGGCGAGGACGTCCGCCGCGACCAGCTGAGCCTCATCGACTTCGGCCCCAACCCGATGATGACCACCTGCTCCAACGACACGGACCATCTCCACTGGCGGCTCTCCGGCAAGGCCCCGGCGGACTGGCTCCCCTCCGGCTCGTTCTCGTACCAGGACACCGGCTACACCAACTTGGAGGGGGAGGTCATCCACCGCGCCCTCAAGCTGCGCAACATGTGGGCGTACTGGTACGACATCCCCGTCCTCTGGGTCCCCTTCTGGTACTATCCCTTCGACACCAACTACGGCTGGCGCTTCCTCCCTGGCTACACCTCGCGCTGGGGCGGATACATCCTGTCCGGCTACGTGTACAACATCATAAACGAGGGCGACCCTGACAAATTCGGACTCGGCGGATCCTCCTACCTCGACTACCGCACGAAGAACGGCTTCGCCCTCGGGCAGACCATCCGCTGGCACCTCAAGGACTTCGGACACGGCAAGATCAATGCTTGGCGCGCATGGGACGAGGACTATGACCGCTACGAGAACCACTGGTCCGACCACAAGCACAACTACCGCAACTGGGGCAGCACGGTTGACCGCGACCGCTACCGCATCTACATCGAGCACAAGGCCGATTTCACCGAGCGCGACGCACTCCGCCTGCAGGCCCAATACCTCTCGGACTCCCACGTCCTCTACGACTTCTTCCGCCGCGGGCGCGAACACGTCTCCTACCCCATGAACGAGCTGTGGTACGACCACCGCGAGAACTCGTGGGCTGCTGGCGGCTCCGTGGGCGGGCCCGTCAACCGCTTCTACGGCGGCACGCAGCGTCTCCCCGAAGGCTGGCTGGCGATCGAGCCGCAGCCCATCTGGGACCTCCCGGTGAACTACGAATCGCAGACGCGCGCCGGATACCTCAACCGCGACTCCGCCCACTACGGCGGCGCGCAGGGCCCCTTCGCCCACTTCCCCTACATCGGCTACAACGGCAAGGGCGCCGACTACCAGGCCTTCCGCGCCGACACCGCCCACCGCATCACCCTCCCCACGAAGCTCTGGGACGTCGTCTCGCTCGTCCCGCGCGCCACATACCGCTGCACTTGGTGGAGCGACTCGGGCGACCGCGACTCCGGTTACACCTCAGCCTCCGGCGACCCGTTCGCACGCCACATCTTCGAGATCGGCGCCACCGCCTCCGCCCGCTACATCGGCTGGCTCAACGACAACTGGCGCCACACATTCGAACCTTACATCGACTACTCCTTCCAGAAGGCCAGCCTCTCCGAGAACACCAAGAACCGCCACTACCTCTTCGACTCTTACGACCGCTCCGTCGACTGGCGCGACCAGTTCGGATTCGAGGGCCGAGGCCTTCCGTACAGCTGGCACGGCGTGCGCCCCGGCATCCGAAACCTCTTCCAGAAACGCGATGACAAGGGCGTCTCCCGCTCGGCGATCGACACCGACTTCTACCTCGCCGTCCCCTTCCAGGACGAGAGCTACTATTCCTGGGACTATCGCGGCGCAGACCGACTCCGCCGCTCGCTCCGCGGCCGCGCCCGCGAGGACGAGTACGGCAACTACAACCGCACCGACTGCGTGGTGCCCGGAGTGTTCGTCCGCTACACCCCATACAAGAACGTGTTCTTCTCCACGCGCGTGGAATACGACTGCGAGGACGACCGCTTCGCCTACGCCGACGTCTCGTTCAACCACCGCCTGAGCGACTCCTTCTCCTGGCACGCCTCCTACCTCGGCCGCGACCACCGCATCTGGGACTACCTCGCCACCGACTCGCAGCCGCTCAGGAACGGCAGCACCGACCGCTGGAACTGGGAGCTCGACAATGCCATCTACCTCGGCTTCACCCACCACACATGCGACTGGTTCGCCTGGAGCCCCTTCATCCGCTACGAGGCCCGCCGCAGCCAGGTTGACGAAGTCGGCGTTTGGTTCGACTTCCTCACCGACTGCCTCGGCTACCGCATCGAATTCTCCCACGAGGACGGCTATCGCCGCATCGACGGATCCAAGACGGAGTCCGATGACCGCGTGACATTCTTCATCTACCTCCGCGCCATGGGCCCCGGCTCCGCGCTCGACCTGATGAAATTCTGATCTTGAAGTCGCTCTCGCTAATCGTCCCGGTCTTCAACGCGCCCGACCTCGCGGCGCGCCTCGCCTCGCACATCCCCGCCCTATCCGCCGCCGCAGAAGGTTGCGGTTTCGAGCTCGTGGAGGCGCTGTTCGTGGACGACGGCTCCGAACCGCCCCTCTCACTCCCGACCTGCGACCGTCGCGCGCGCGTGATGCGCATCGAAGAGAACCAGGGCAAGGGGCACGCCGTGCGCGCCGCCGCCCTCGCCTCGAAAGGCGAATGGGCGCTCATGAGCGACGTGGATGAATCGGCGCCGCTTGGCGAGTTCACCCGCCTCGCCGCCGCCGCTGACGGCGCCTGGATGGTCTGCGGCTCGCGCTGGAAACGCCCCGGCGTCCCATTAACAAGACGCATCCTCTCCGCGATCTTCCGCATGATCGTGCGCCTCGCGGGCGTTAAGGGGATGCATGATTCCCAGTGCGGCTTCAAGCTCTTCCGCATGGAAGCGATGCGCCCATTGTTCGAGGCCCAGCGCATAGACCGCTTCGCCTTCGACGTGGAGCTAATCCTCGCCGTGCAGCGCACAGGCGGCGTCGTGGCCGAGGTGCCGGTGGAGTGGCATGGAGGCCGCCGCAGCTCGCTCCACATCCTGCGCGACGCCCCAAAGATGCTCTGGGACGTCGTCAAGTTGCGGCTTCGGCGGCCAGCACCCTGATGCGGCGGGAGGTGCGCACGGCACAGAACTGCTTGCCGCACATGGAGCAATGGTCGTCGCCATGGGCCTCATCCACGAACGCCCGCGTCTTGAGCCAGCGGGCCTTGGCGCGCCCGGGGTCCAGGCAAAGCTCGAACTGGCGGTCCCAGTCGAACGCGGCGCGCGCGTCGGACATCGCGTCGTCGCGGTCGCGCGCCCCGGGGAACCCTCGCGCCACATCGCCGGCGTGCGCGGCGATCTTGTAGGCGATGCAGCCCTGGTGGACCTCCTCGCCGTCCGGCAGACCAAGATGCTCCGCGGGGGTCACATAGCAGAGAAGCGACGCTCCGTACGTGGCGGCGGCCGTCGCTCCGATCGCGGAGACGATGTGGTCGTAGCCGGGCGCGATGTCCGTCACGACAGGCCCCAGCACGTAGAACGGCGCCTTCTTGCACACCTCCTGCTGACGCTCCATGTTCATCTTGATCTGGTTGAACGGGACGTGCCCGGGCCCCTCCACCATCACCTGCACGCCGCGTGCGCGGCAGCGGTCCACAAGCTCGCCCAGGACGTCCAGCTCCCCGAACTGCGCGGCGTCCGACGCGTCCGCGAGGCAGCCCGGCCTGAGGCCGTCGCCGAGCGACACCGTCACATCATGCTCCGCAAGGATGTCCATCACCTCGTCCCAATGGACGTAGAGAGGGTTCTCCGCCTTGTTCTCCATCATCCACTCGGCCATGATCGCCCCGCCGCGCGAGACGATGCCCATCTTGCGCTTCATCGCCTC
>CAMOHV010000043.1 GCA_946615275.1 uncultured Verrucomicrobiota bacterium
GGGACGATCTCTATCCAGCAGTCGCGGCTTTCGCCAAGTCCGTCGTCGTCGTAGACTATCGCGTTGAAGCGGAAGCCGTTCGCGAGCGTCTTCTCGCCGAAGCCGATGGCCGCCAGCGGGATACGGGCGTCGTAGACCGTGCGGTCGCCCTTGCGCGACGTCTCGAGGCGGATCGCCCGCGCGACGGTCGCCGCGTCGAAGCCCGTGGGCGCGATCCACGTGTGCACGAGCGGTCGCCCGTCCTCGCCCATCGCAAGGCCTATCTCGAAGTTGCCGCTCTGCTCGGGCGACTCGAGGATGAACTGGAGCCCGTCGTTGAGGTAGAGAGTCTCCGCAGGCTCGCGCTGCACGTGCCTGTCGTCCCGCACCTCGAACTTGACGCGCAGCGCGTCCTTCTCGCGTCCGAGCCATATCGCCGCCGAGAGGTCCTCGGGGCCCTTCCACGTGCGGTCCACGGTCGCGGGATTGCCGGCATACAGCTCGCGCACGTGCCACCACTTGAAGAGATGCCATTCCGGGCGGCGGCCCTCCACCTTGGCCTTCACGGCGCGAGCCTTGATCTTGGGTACAGGGATCGTCGCGGCGGCGGCGGCGTCCGGCTCGGCGAAGGACGCGCCCTCCATCACGAGGGCGCCGGGCATCTTCGAGATGCCGAATACGAAGCCGCCGTCGCGCCTTTCGGCAGGGCGGATGTTGCCCATCAGGTCGATCGAAAAGGCACGCGAGGCGTCTGTCTTCACCGGTATCGGGTGCGGCGGATCGGTGAAGCCGTCCCACCCCGCGAGGACCTGGAGCGCAACGCCGCCGCGCTCGCCCTTGAACAGGAAGAAGTGCCGCCCCTTGCCTTCATGCACGATGCGCGCGAAGTCGAGGCCGGAGAGGACGTGGGCGAGCGCGGAGAAGGCCGCGAAGCCGGCCCTCGGATAATAGTCCGCCGTGACGAGCCCGTACCACTGTTCGGGGTCGGCTGGTTTCCAGCCCGTCGCGCGCAGATTGTACCAGATGTAGTCGGTGGAGCCGTGCGCCCAGCTCCAGAGGATCTTCATCCAGACGTTCCGCGCCACGCCGTCCTCAGCGCCGTTCACGCCCGTCAAGGCCGTCTCGTTCGCGTACCACGGAACGTTGATGCCCAGCCTCTCGCGCATCGGGAAGAACTTCGTGAGGTTGTCGTTCTCGTATGCCCCGAAGCCGCTGTGCTGGTGGGTGGGGTGGACGTCATAGTAGCCCTTCGCGCCCTCCATCACCTGCTCCTGGTAGCCCTTGCGCCGGCACATCGGGTTCGAGGAGTCCGCCGCCGCCCAGGCGCTCGTGAGGACGCGTATATCCCTGCATCCGCGCTTCACGCCCTCGTACACCTCCTTCTGGTATTCGACGTACTCGGCCACGCTCATCGCGTTCGTGGACCAGAGGTCGGCCTCGTTGGAGGTCTCGATGTAGTCGATGTCGTTCCCGAAATGCGCCGCGAGCCTCTCGGCGTATTCGCCCATCAGGCCGGGCTTCGTGCGCACGCGGATCCAGTGCTGATAGCCCTTCTTCACCTCGGCGGGATCCACCATCCAGTCGGGGTTGGGCCAGCAGCCGCAGTTGAGCGAAAGGCCGCGCTCCTTCAAAAGCGCCATGAGGGCGTCGGCGCGCGAGAAGTCCACGGCGTCGGGCTTCGCCCAGCAGTATCCGGCGCTGAAGCCGCTTGAGCGCACGAGCTTCGCGCCGCAGGCGTTCAGCGCGTCGAGCGTGAGGCGCCTGTCATACGGCGAATAGCGCGCCATGTGGTAGTTGATCCCCATCTTGAACTTCCCGCGCGGAAGGCGCGGCGTGACGGGATTGAGGTTCAGCACCGCGAAGCGCGTCTCGTTCGTGGCCACGCCCCCCTCGCAGCTAACGACCGCCGTCGCCCGCCAGATGCCGTGCGTCCGCGCCGCGCCGCCCACGCCCGCGGGGACGCGCATGACTCCTCCCGCAGGCAGCGTGCCCTTCACGGGCTTCGCCACCTCCTCGCCGAAGTAGTTCCACGCCTTGAGCGCGGCCTCGAACGAAAGCTCGCGGTCGCCGCCGTTCGCGATCGTGAACACGGGCGCCGAGGGATCGGTCGTGACGTGGAGCGGGCTCCCCGTCTCCACGTCGAGTCGCAGTGCGGCGGCGGGCGGCAAAGCGACCTCCGCCTCCAGCGAGCGCAGCGCCACCTTGAAGTCGGCCGTCTTCCCGAAAACGAACGAGAGGCGCTCGAACTGCCACCACCCGTCGGATGGAAGGTTGAAATCGAACTCGGTCGTGTCATTCCACTTCGCCGTCCGCTTCTCTTCCTTCCCCGAGTCGCGGTTCTTCAGGTAGAGCGTCACATTGCCGCCGACGGAGCCCTCGGAGACGAGCCGCACGACGCGCGGGCCGCGAAACGGCTTCGCCCCCGGAAATGCCGCATACGCCACATGCAGCGCGGACTGCCTACCCTCCGCCTGGAAAACGCCGTTCGTGCAGCGGAACGCGGCCTTCTGCCCCCACGGAAGTTGAAACACATCCCTTCCCCCGTGGAACTCCACAACGCTCTCGCGGCACATGACCTCCGCCGCGCCCGCGCATCTGCGCAGGGCCGCGCGCATCCCGGCGACGGACGCCGGCGAATGCTCCCCGGCTCGGATGTAGTCGGTCGCCGCCACCCGCGCCACGAATGGCTCGTACTTCGAAAGGGCGTACACGAACATTCCCGCCGGCAGATCCGACCATTCGCCGCCGCTTACAAGCGTCGTCACGCGTCCGTTCCTGTAGAAGTAGCCATACCTGTTCCGCATCGACTTGCCCACGGCCCGCATCTCATCCGCCGTCCGCGCCCCGCTCCAGACCGCCGCCAGATCGCCCCATGCGTCGCCTCTCGCCGAATTCGCCTTCGTCCACTCCGCGAACGCCGCATCGTCCGCCGCCATCTTCTCCACCAGCCCCAGCGCCTTCTCGAACGTGTACACTTCGTCCCTGGGGTCCGGACGGAACGCCACGTCCACCTCCGTGCCGCCGCGCACCAGCACCTCCCCCTCCGAACGCTTCACGACGCACGGCCTTCCGCTGTATCCCTCGAACTTCACGTTCTCGAGCAGAATCCGCTTGAAGTTGTAGGCCGAGATGGGCGGTTCGCCCTCACGCCCCTTCGCCGGCGTCACGCGGCAGTCCCGCATCACGAAGTCCAGCGGATCCTCCGCCCCGCCGTAGATGCTCGCCACCCGGCCCACGCCCAGCACCTCGCAGCGCTCAAACGCGATGGACGCCGGCGGCTTGTTGCAGCACCATTGGCTTCTTCCGTCGAAGCTCATCGTGAAAAGACTGCTCGGGCGGTCGAACACGCAGTCCCTGAACACGATGTTCCCCGGCCGCGGAAGGTCGTCGCCCCAGCGCCTGTCGCAGTAATACGAGAACATCTGCCCGCCGTGGCGCACCGCCTCGCCGTGCGTGACGGCCAGGCGCTTCTCCTCCGCCGAAAGCCCCCACCGATGCCCGAACGTGGCGGGATGGGTCATCCGGCAGCCGACGAAAAGGCAGTCCGTGCCGCCGAACCGGACGGCGTTGCAGGAGCAGTCGAAGACGCAGTTGCTCACGGTCACGCCGCAGTTCCCGAACCCTGCGATGCAGTCGTCGCCCGTGTGGAACTCGCTCCCTTCAACGCGCACGTCCGAGCAGCAGTGCACGTCAAGCCCGTCATGTCCGCCATAGACCCGCACGTTCCGGACGTCCACCTTCGCGCACTGGAAGATCGCATGCGCCCAGTTGGCGCTGTCGCGCACCGAATAGCCTTTCAAGACCACGTTCGTGCACCCGGTGAACCGAATCGCGTGCGGACCCCGATACGCCTCCTCGCCCTGGGGATCGTAGCAGTTGCGCCCGTCAATGGCGGAGAACCTCCCGCCGATGACCGCGATGTCGCGCGCGCCGTCGGCGCGGACGATGCTGCGCATCCACCTTCTTGGCTCCGCAGGATACCGATAGTCCTCGGGATCGCGGCTCCCCTCGAGAATCGCGCCGTCCATGAGGCGAAGCACCACGCCCGTCTTCAGCTCGATGCCGCCCGTGCGGAACACCCCCTCCGGCACCACTACCTCGCCGCCGCCGGCCGCATGGCAGGCGTCGATCGCCGCCTGGATGGACTTCGTCTGCAGCCTGTCGCCCACATGCGCGCCGTAGTCGACGATGTTGAACTCCGCCGCGCCCGCGCAGACGGCAAGAAGACAAGAGGACAACAGGGCAACAGGAGCCATTCTCCGGCAGCCGTTCCTCTTGCCTTGCATACCTGTTGCCATACGCCTCTCCTACTTGAATATCACCATTGTGCCGCCATTGCCGGGCACGACGAGCTCCAGCGTCTTGCCGTCGCCCGAAAGCGCTAGATACGACTTTATGCCGTCGCACTCCGGGAGACGCCCCGCGTTCGTCGCGTTGAGTCCAGCCACGTTGATGTAGAGCCTGTTGCCATATCCCTTGAACGCCGCGCCATTGTAGATCAACGGTATGCGCGTGGTGCGCGCAGGCCACTTGAATGACGCCGCGTCGAAATCCAGCACCGCGTTGCCGCCCAGAACGGCCGTGGCGGAAGTCACCCTGACGGGCGCCTCTGCGTATGCCGCCCGGGGCAGCACATACTTGAGCCGCAGCGGATCCCTGAGCGGACCCGGGTCGTGCGAATTGCCCAGCGCCAAGGAATACCATGATCCGCCGTCCGACGAATATCGCTTGTTCGACGTCACCTCGAGGCTAGGCGAATCGCCCTGCAGCTCGATGCGGCAGTTCGGGCAGTTCGTGAAAGGAATCGCCTCCCACCCCGGTCCCTCGTCGGTTTTGAGGAGGCCGTACGATAGCGGCATCCGGCTTGTGAACGTCGCGTTGGATATCACAACCACGTTGTCGCTTCTGCCGGCATCAAATAGGATCGATGAATTCTTGCTGTCCCCGCCGAACGAGGCCACGTGCTTCGCACCATCAACGATGCGCACGAGCCCTCCGTCCGTCAGAAACTCCACACGTCCCGTCACGACGCCGCCCGTCTGCTCGTAGAGGCATTCCGATCCATAGAACCTAAGCCCCTGCGTGCCGAGATTCAATACGCCGCCCTCTACAAGCAGACTTGGCGACTTGCCGCGTAGCTCCATTCCTCCCTTATAGTCCACCTTCGCCGTCCCCGAGACGGATATGGTCGCGTTCGTGGCTACAGAATCGCTGGAGGCCAGAGAGTAGCCGTTCGACACAACGGACGTGCCGCCGGTGAACGCCAGCTTGTTACCAACGCCCTCCATGAAGAACATGCGGTATGCGTCGAACTTGCCGTCCGCCACGGTGAAGGTGTTCGTCTTGCCGCCCAGAAGGAGGTAGTATGCGTCGAACTTGTTGTCCGGTCCGTCGAGAAGCACCGTGTTGCGCGCGGCCTTGCCGGCGAGCATGAAGCTTCCCTTGTATGTCGATGTCGGCTTGAACTGGAATGCAGCCCGTGCATTGTGGAACGTGAAGCGCGTGTCGGTGGGGGCCATGTCCAGGGTGTTGTAGAGGCCGAGCCCATTATTCTGATACACGCCGCCGCAAATCTGCGCCGCCTTGATGGTTCCGTTCGTGACGGCGAACGTGCCGGAGGAGATGCCCACCTTCATGTTGCGCGCGGCGTTGGATGCGTTCGTGGAGATGTATGCGCCTCCATTGTCTATGAGGAAATGCGTGCGCGCGCCCTTGATCGCGAATTCCGCCGTCTCCGCCTCGTAGTAAACGCCGCCGTTCACGATCTCAAGGAAGTTGTCGCCGTTGTTGCCATGCTGCACTAAGCTCCAGTTCGCGTCGCGATAGCCGTTTATCGTAAGTCGTCCGCCGTCGATGCGTATGCCGGCATGCTGTCCGTTGCTGCCGGAGCCGACATGCTTGTTCACCTTGTCCACTACAAGCTCCGCGCCCTTGGCGATCCTAATCTCATCCCACCAGTTGTAGCAGAAGAAATCACCTGTCGCAAGATGGAATATGCCGTTCGTGAGAACCACCGTGTTGTTGTTGTTCAAGTAGATGGAAGTCAGGTTCGTGACGTTTCCCGAAAGAAGAATCGTCTTTCTATTGTTACCGGTGATATACAGTTCATTGGCGTTCAGGTTCTCCTCCGCGCCGAAATCGACGGCCACATTGCTGGAGAAATTCTGAATCTTGAACTGCCCGGCGGCCGCGAGCGGCGCGGAGAGTTTAAGGCCTGTGGCTGGGATTGTGGCGGTGGCGCCGTTCACGCGCTGCGTGGCCGTGGCGCCCCAGGTCGACGCGCTCCAGTTCGCCGTGTTCGAAAGTTCGCCCGGTTCGGCGGTGCCGATGAAATCGACGTACTCGCCCCTCGCCGTCCAGCCCCACATCGCGGCCAACACTGCCAGCCGCCCAAGGAGCCAACGCACCTGCCGATTCCCATTTCCCATGGAAAGCGCTGCTTCGCATGTGTTATCTACTTCCATCTTATACCTTTCTTTTTGAGGATGCAAATAGTATAGCATAACTCACATCAGGATTGTTTCCAAAAATGGAACTAAAAATCTCTCATTTTTGGAAGTGGGGTTTTCACGGCCGATGCTGCGGGAATGTAATTGGACGGACATTGTTTCCTGCACCATTCACGCATGGAAAATCCGGTGACGCCCTTGAATTCGCGGCAGAGGGCCGGAAGCGAACGGTAGCCGCATGTGTCGGCTATGCACGCAAGCGAACAGTCATGCGTCGCCAGCATGTCCTTGACCCGCTCGATGCGCGTCTGCCGCAGGGCATCAAATACCGTCTGCCCAACGGCCTCGAGGAACAACTTGTCCGCAAACCGGCGCGAAACGCCCATCAACTCCGCAATCTGAACGGAAGGGACGTTTTCCCGTGCGTGAAGGCGTATGAATTCAAGAGCCTTGACCACACGTCGGTCAACATCCGGGAACAGACGCGTGGAGGCCCGTCTGCACACACGCTCCACGCCGAAGGATGCCGATGGCGGGCAGTTCTTCGGGCACGACATGCGCCGCGCGAGAAGTTCCACCGCCAGGGCGCCTGCGCGCGCCAAGTCCAACCTGACGCTCGAAAGGGAAATCGGGAGATTCTCGCAGATGTGTTCGTCGTCATCCACGCCCAGGATTGCGATTTCATCCGGAACCGGGATGGGCATCATGGCGCAGACGCCTATGAGATACGACGCCACCTTGTCGTTTGCCGCGAACACTCCGCACGGGCGCGGAATTCTTTCAAGCCATCTGGCCATCGTCATGGGGATCTCGGCCTCGACGGACATGTTCAGTCCGTCAGGCCCGGCATGGAAACGTTTTCCATTCATGCGTACGAGCTTCGCGAAACATTCACAGCGTTCCCGGCTCCAGCGGGTCTCTTTTTCCACCGTGTAAGGCAGATATGCATAGTCGCCGAATCCCAGCGCAAGGAGTTCCCGGGCCGCCGCCTCGGCCACTGCGGCTGAGTCGTTGTGCACGGTGACGGATCGCCTGGGCGCGTCGGGTGCCTGGCAGTCAAGAAACACGACGGGGATGCCGCCGAAATCCTCAATCGGCAGGTTGGGCACCCTGCCCGCGCATTCGACGATGCAGCCTGCCGGGCGCCAGAACTCAATGAGCGACTTCACGTCCACCGAGGCTCCACCGTCCGCCAGCTGATGGCGTATCTGCGCGGCCAATCCAAATTCGATCTCCTGAACCTGCCAACCCGCTTCGTGGGCACAACGGAAGAGATTCGCGAATTCGACGCTGTCCTGCTTGTTGAAAGACTTTCGAAACAGCAGCACGGGTACGTGGTTCTTACGGGCGGCGTGTTCGCGTTGTTTCAAGTTGTCGACCATGTGTATGCAAAGCGAGTATGACGTTCCTTAGCGGAGAAGAGCGCTTTCAGCGCCGAGACCGTGAGCGACTTGCCGAAGCGACGCGGACGCGAGATGAAGAAGAGCTTGGCGCCGAT
>CAMOHV010000044.1 GCA_946615275.1 uncultured Verrucomicrobiota bacterium
GCCGACATCGCTAACCATGCGATGCAGGAACATCGTCTTGTCGACGTAGATGCATCCCTTGTTTCGCAACTTAGGAAAATCGTGCGTGTCTGTGGCTATTGGTCTCATCGCGCGAATATTGTACCATAATCGCCTTGCGGCGTGAACCGGAAAGTATTTGCGTTAGGGCGTTGGTGATTACATGCGGGTACTCCTTCACCGTTTCACGGTGAACGAATACTCGCCGGAGCCAACCTTCTTCACGCCGCCGCCGTACGGAAGGCGCACCTCCGCCATGCAGTTCGCCGGAATCGAGACATCGAGCGTGAAGCTCTTCGCGTCCTGACGCCAGGCGCTCTTGACGAGACCGTTTGGCCCCTTCACGGATGCCTTTACGAATGTGAGCGCGTCTATCGGCGCGGGGGCGACGACCAGCGAACGGAACGCACGTGCTTCCGGTGCCGGCACGGCGTCGGTGCCGCCGTCGGGCAGGCGTATTCCGGCGAGCCACTGGAACGCCCAGGCGGCGAAGTCGCCGAACATGATGTGGTTGCGCGAAGATCCGCTCTTCCAGTCCTCCCAGAGCGTAGTGCCGCCCTTGCGGATCCAGTCGGCGGGCGACGGCGACGTGGGGTTCGTGAGCATCTTGAACGCTAGGTCCGTGCGCCCGGCGCGGCTCAGCGCGCGGAATACGTGCTTCGTGCCGAGAAGGCCAAGATCCACATGCCCGCCAGTCCTCTCGCACGCTTCGACGAGCTTGGCGCGCGCGGCGGGGACCAGCTCCTTCGGCACCACGCCGAACGCAAGCGGGAACGCCTGCGCCGTCTGCCCGCCGTTGTCGTACACGCCGCCGCCCTTGTGGAACTTCGCGTGGATGGCGGCGCGAGTCTTCGCGGCCAGCGCCTCGTACTTCGCGGCGTCCGCACCAAGGCCCTTCACTGCGGCGATCCGCGCGGCTATCTCCATGGCCTGCAGATAGTAGCACGAGGACGTGAGCTCTGTGGACGGCATGTGCGCGCGGTCCACGGGCACCCAGTCGCCGAGGCCGTGCTTCACAAGGCCGTCCGGCGACGCCTTCGTGGCCGTGAACGCAAGGTACTTCACAAGCGCCGGATAGACTTCGTCCAGAACGCGTCTGTCGTCGCGGTACACCCAGAGGTTCCACGCGATCACGGGCAGTGCCGAGTCCCACGCCGGGCCGTTGCCCCACTTGAACCCCCAGCCGCTCGTGGGAACGATGCAGCAGATGTCGCCGCTGGGGATCTGCGAGTCCATCACGTCGCGGAGCCATTTCTCATAGCCAGCCGTGTTCTCGTAGCGGTACTGCGCGAGCTCGGAGGCGATGGACGCGTCGCCGGTCCAGCCGTTCTTCTCGCGGTGCGGACAGTCGGTGGGGCAGCCGTCGGCGAAGTTGGACTTGTATGCGCGGTCGGCCATGAGCATGAGCGTGTTGAACGTCGCGTCGGAGCACTCGAACGAGCTGATGTCGTCGAAGGCCGTGTGCACCACGCACGCCCTGATGTCCGCCGCCGCAGGCTTCTCCCTGAGCCCGCGCAGCAGGGCGTACTGGAAGCCGTTGTACGTGAAGCGCGGCTCGTACACTTCGCATTCCGCGCCGGACGACACGAAGCGGTCCGTCTGGAACGCGGCGTCCTTCGCGCAGACATTGTGCGAGGCTGTGTAGCGGAAGTGGTGGTCTATCATGCGCGTCTCCGCGCCCTTCGCGGCGTCCGCGCGCTCGTTGCTGAACGCCTGTCCCTCATGGAGTCCGTCGCGCACAGACTCCGCGGCCGGCGAGAAGTCCTCGTTCACGCGCTCGTCGTAGCGTATGGAGAGGACGTCCCCCTTCTTCTGCCCGCGGACGTTCATCCTGATCCACCCCGCCATGTTCTCCGGGAACTCCACCATCCACGCGCCGTCCTTGAGCGCGTGGATCGCCTTCGGCGCGACCGTCCGGGCCACCTTCGCCCCAGGCTGCGCCTCCGCGACAAGGCGCCCCTTCGGCCCCGGCACCTCCTCCGCCGGCAGCGGCTTCGCCGCGAGGTCCGGACCCGCCGGATCGCGCGCCGCGCCCTGCACCTCGCCCTCGCGGATGCAGTCGTACCCCACCGGGCTCGCCACGTGCATCCATGAGCAGTCGGAGACAATCCTCTCCTTCGAGCCGTCCTTGTAGACGATCTCAAGCTGCGCTATCATCCGCGGGAAATCGCGCCACGGCGCCATGTTGAAGTTCCACGTGGCGATGGAGCGGACGTCGTACCAGCCGTGCCCCACAAGCACCTTGATGGAGTTCTCGCCTGCGCGCAGCGCGTCCGCAACGTCGTAGGTGGAGTACAGAACGCGCCTGTCGAAGGCCGTAGGCGACGGGTCCAGCACCTTGTCGCCGATCCTCTCGCCGTTGAGCGACGCCTCGTAGAATCCAACGCCCGTGATGTGCAGGAACGCGCTCTTCACGCCCTTCGCGACGCTGAAGGCCTTCTCGAACGCCGGCGAGGCCGTCTCGTGCCTCAGGCGCATATCGCCGCCCCAGGGAGCCTCGCGCACTTTGCCGGCCGTGCGTGCCTTGCGCCATTCGAGGCCCTTCACGAGCGACGGCAGGGACTCGCGCCCGCGCGCCGCCGCGCCGGGGGCGTCCGCCGCCTCCCACGAGGCGTCCGTCTCAAGCCGCCGCCCGTCCGGCAGCCTGGCAGAAAGAAGGAAACCGCGCCTGCCCTTCGTGGCGCTGTCCACGCGCACAAGGATCTCGTTCCTGCCCTTCACAAGCCACGGCGCCATGTTTCTGAAGTATGGCCAGCGCCAGTCGTTCACATGCCCGGACCACTTGTGGAACGACTTCCCGTTGACGCATATCTCATGCTGCTCAGTCCCCATGTGCACCACGGGCACGACGTCATTGGCCGGATCGCCCCTGAAGTCGAAGGAGAAGCGGTAGTAGGAGACTCCGGCCGGGCAGTCCGCGAGCTTCCCGTCGCCGGGCGCGGTCCATATCCACTGCGCATCGCCAACGTCTGCGTCTCTGCGCGTCGCGGCGTTGGGGCCGATCCACTTGGCCTTCCAGTCGGACTCCGCCATGAGGCCCGTCACCCAAGACGAAGGGGGGCTCCAGTGGGACTCCTCGCCCGCGCGGTTCCACGTCTTGACGCGCCACCAGATGCGCGTGGAGCTTGGCAGCGGCGCGCCGCCCCACTCCACGGAGGTGGAGGATGATGTCTTCTTCCCCGAGTCCCACATGTCCGGAGCGGCGGAGAGGAGCGCCTCGCGCGACGTGGCGGCCTGCACGCGCCAGGCCGTCTGCGCCTCGTCGCCTGCGCCGTCCTTCGCCGCCATCGTCCAGGCGAGCCGCGGCGCGGAGGCGTCGATCCCGACAGGCGCCGAGCGCCATTCCACAGTCAAATCGCAGGGCTTGGGCGGCGCGAAGGCCGCCATGCCGAATGCCGAGTGGGCGAACGCCGCCGCGCACAGCGCCGCCGCGAATGAGGATATTGCGTTGTTTCCCATGCCCACATTATACCATAAGTCGTGAGGCTGTGCCTAGTGGTTTGACACGTCCACCAACTACAAATGCTCATCATTGTTCACCAATGAGAATGATGAACATTGAGAGTTGATCGCCCTGTCACTTGCGCGGCGGAGTGCGCCCGACTCGCAGGAGCGCCTCCTTCAAGACACCCCAAACCTGAAGCTTTGCCTTCCTGAGGCTCTCGGGCGAATTCGCCCAGGTGGCGAGCATGTAGCCGGGATGGATTGTGGCTATGGCAGGTATGCCTCGGAACTCCCCCCATGCATCCTTGTGCGCGGCGCCGCCCGCGAGCGCGAGAGTGCGCATCGCCTCGCGCCCGAAAAGAACGATCGCCTTGGGCGCAGTCGCCTCGATGTGGCGCGCAAGTTCGGCGGCGGACTCCGCGGTCGGCACCGGCGGAATCTCCTTGAATCCCGTCTCCCCTTCCGCGCATCCCATCGCCGCGACCATCTTCCTGAACAGGGGGGCCGCATCGCCTTCCATCTTCTTGCCGGCAAGAAGAATCAGAAGCGGCTTGCGCGCCTCGGCCTCCGCTGCCGGCCTCTTCTGCGGCGGAGGATCGGCCGGGCCGGCGGCGGACTCGGCGGAAGCCACCGGCGGAGGGGCGGAACGCGGCCTCGGCTGCGGCGGATCGGAAGCCCGCACATCAGGTTCCGGCGGCCGCTCCGGCTTCTCCGGAGATGCCCTCCTCTCAGGCAGCGGAGCAAGCAGCGAACGGTCCAACTCAAAGGAACGCGCGCCGAGCTCCCTTGCGAGGGCGATGTTCTCCTCGAGCGCGGCGAGTATCTCCGGGAGGTCAGCCACTTCAGCCGTCCTCGTCACGCCTTCGCGGGGGCGTCCTTGCCCTTGAAGCCGTACGGGTTCATCGACTGCCAGCGCCAGAGGTCGGCGCACATCGTCTCGATGCCGCGCTCGGCCTTCCAGCCGAGCTCCTTCGCTGCGAGCGACGGATCGGCCCAGCATTCGGCCACATCGCCGGGGCGGCGCGGCTTGATGACGTACGGCACCTTCCGCCCGCTCGCCTTCTCGAACGCCTTGACGATCTGCAGCACGGAGTATCCGTGCCCCGTGCCGAGGTTGTAGATCTTGAAGCCGGGCTTCTCGGCGAGCTTATCCACCGCCTTGACATGCGCGAGCGCGAGGTCCACCACATGGATGTAGTCGCGCACGCCAGTGCCGTCGGGCGTGGGATAGTCGTTGCCGAAAACGTTAAGCTCCTTGAGCCGGCCCACCGCAACCTGCGCAACGTACGGGAGGAGGTTGTTGGGTATGCCCGCGGGGTCCTCGCCGATGAGGCCGCTTTCGTGCGCGCCAATCGGGTTGAAGTACCTGAGGAGGATCGTGTTCCAGGAGGGATCGGCCTTCTGCACGTCGCGGAACACCTGCTCCATCATCAGCTTCGTCCAGCCGTAAGGGTTCGTGCATCCCGGCGTGGGGAAGTCCTCGCGGATCGGGACGCTCTGCGGCTGGCCGTAGACCGTCGCGGAGCTGGAGAACACTATGTTGCGGCAGTCGTGCGCGGCGAGCGTCTTCAGGAGGGTGAACGTTCCGCCCAGGTTGTTGGCGTAGTAGGCGAGCGGAATCTTGGTGGACTCCCCGACGGCCTTGAGCGCGGCGAAGTGGATCGTCGCGTCGAACGGCGCCTCGGCGGCGACAACGGCGTCAAGCGCCGCCTCGTCGCGTATGTCCAGCTTGAAGAACTTCGGCGCGCGCCCCACGATGCGCTCAACGCGCCGCAGGGACTCCTCGCAGGAGTTGCACAGATTGTCCACCACGACGACCTCGTGCCCGCACTTCAGGAGCTCGAGGACCGTGTGCGAGCCGATGAATCCGGCGCCGCCGGTTACCAGTATCTTCATGGCCCTACCTGGTAGAGATGCGGTCGTTGTACTCGCCGGTCTCGGTGTTGATGCGGATCACGTCGCCCTCGTTGATGAAGAGCGGCACCGCGAGCTCGTATCCACCCTCCACGACGGCGGGCTTCGTGACCTTGCCGGAGGCGGTGTTGCCCTTCACGCCAGGCTCCACCTTCACGACCTTGCGCTCGACGAGCTGCGGCAGGGCGATGCCGATCACCTTGTCGTTGAAGAAGAGCGCCTTGACCTCCATCTCGTCCATGAGGAAGAACTTCTTGTCGCCCATCACGTCGGCGGAGACGCGTATCTCCTCGTAGTTCTCATCGGTGAAGACGTAGGCCGAGCCGTCGTCGTAGGAATAGTTCACGCTGCGCTGGATGAGCTCGGGCTTCTCGAACTTGTCGCCCGAACGGTAGCTGCGCGTCATGCCGCCGCCCGTCATCATGTTGCGCATGCGGCAGTTGTAGATGGCCTGGCCCTTGCCCGGCTTCGAGAAGTCGAACTCGACGATCTCCCACGGCTCGCCGTCTATCAACAGCTTGACGCCCTTGTGCAGTTCGCCCGCTCCGATTACTTCGCCCATTTCTTGCTCCTGTCTTTTCTTTGTTCTTTGTTGTGTTTGAAATTTGCCTTATTATACAAAAAAAACGTCCGCTCCGCAACTGCCATCTTCGATGCGCGCAATGCGCCGCCCAGCCGCGCAGCCTACCTGCCCACGACGTCCGCCGCCGCTCCGCCGCCTTGGCCCCATGTCCTCCCCGGGGCGAGGAAGAGATGCCCGGGGATCCCCGCGACGTCTATGCGGACATCCTCGAACACCCCGAAGGAAGGCCTTTTCATCGTCGCCTTCCACAGCCCCGGCCGCGGCTTGCCGCCCACGACGGCCCGCTCCCAGGTGGAGATGCCGTCGCGTTCCCACACGCACGCGCCACGCGGATCCTCAAGAAGCACATGCGCACGCTCTTCTCCCTCGCCCGAGGCGTAGAGCGCGAACTCCTCCACGCCCGGCGGCACGGCGAGCCAGAACGACCCCGCGCTGGCAATGAATCCCTGCTGGCGCTCCTCCACGTCAATGGCCACCGGCGCATCCGCCTCCGTGAGGCAGAACGCAACGCGTCCCACGTCTATGGACAACCGGTAGAACCCGGCCGCAGGCGCGTTGAACGCGAACTCCGTATCCACGAAGCCCGGAAGCGGCATCCTCGCGACCGTCTTCCCCGCCGCGTCCGCCACCAAGATCGGCTTGGCGCCGGGCTCGTAGCGCCCCACCCGCTTCTGCCGCCCCTTGAAACGGAGCGTGCGCGCGGCGTCGGCGTAGACGATGTACACGGCGATGTTGCGCAGGCATAGGGGCTGGAGCCTGACTGCCGCCCCAGGCGCGTCGTCGAACACCCGCGCCCGCGCGAAGTCAAAGGCCGGCAGATATGGTATCGGGGGCCTGCCGTCCGCCGACAGCGGCAGGTGCTTCCTCCGCCATTCCTCGTCCATCGGCGTCACGACATCCTCCCCGACGGCGTTCGTCGTGACGATCCGGCAGCCGGCGATGGACACGGACACAGCGGAAGACGGGCTCTCGCGGATGTTGACCGCGCAGGCGCCTCTCGGCTTCTCGAACGAGCAGTTGGAGAGGGAAAGCGCCGCGCGCACGCTGCGGCCGCGCCTGCCGTCCGTGGAGAAGTTGAACGCCGTCCTGTCGCCTGTTGACGTGCAGTTCTCGAAGCGCAGGTCCATCGGCTCGCTCGCGCCATTGAGCTGCCCGGCCCAGACAGTGTACCCGGCGCCCTGGTTGCGGGCTGTGCGGCAGTTGCGCATCACGCAGTTCTTCAGCACCTCTGCAGGATGGTTGGGCTCGAAGTCAATGCCTGCCGCGGGCGGCGTGCCGAACGTCCCGCGCATGACGGTGTTCTCGATGAGAAGGTTCTCCGCGGAGATCACGCTGATGCCCTGGCGGTGGTTCCGGTCGCATACAACGTCGCGGATCGCCACGTCCACATTGCGGCGCGAGGCGCCGCTGCAGCCAAGGTATATGCCGTCGCCGCCGGAGTCCGCCACCGTGAGGCCCTCGATGCGCACGTCGCGGCAGCTGAGGATCGAGAGGGCGTGGCGCCATTCGGACTTCGCGTAGGGCGGCTTCATGTAGTCCTCGTGCCGCATGCGCAGCGCAGCGCCGTAGCCCACGATGTGCACATTCGTGCATCCGGCGAAGGTGAGCAGGCTCGCCCCCCTGCCACGGAACCCGCCCGGCTTCGCCTGCACCTCGACGCCAGGCTCGAGGACGAGCTCCAGGTCGGACGCGCCCACAAGAGGATCTACGACCCACGGCGAGGGCATCTTGTCCACGACGAGCCTGGCCACGCCGGACGTCAGCGCGGCCTGGAGCTGCAAGGTGGAGTCGGCCATGTCGAAGCCCCACCAGGAAGCGCGCGCCTCAGCGCAGGCGCCGGCGCGGACCTGCATGACAAGATCTGGCCGCGCCCAGCCCAAGGCCGTGGACGCGCCCGCGATCGCGCATAGCTGAAAAACGATTCTTTTCATGCGTCCCCC
>CAMOHV010000045.1 GCA_946615275.1 uncultured Verrucomicrobiota bacterium
CGAGGAAGACGGTTTGCCGCAGGCTGCCCGACGGCGCGGAGACGTCCGTCGCGTCGGGCGGCTGGCACACGGTGCAGGTGCCGGCAGGTGTTGCGGCGATCACTGTGAAGTTCGACATGGCGCCGCGCCTGGAGGATTCCGACCGCGCGCCGTCTGACGACCGTACGGACCACCGTTTCGTCCGCTGGAACGCGGGGAAAGACATGCCAGCGCTCTTCCGCGCCACGCCCGCCGCGCGCCTCTTCCGCGGCCCGCTTCTGCTCGCGAAGGCGAAGGTGGTGGGTGACGACGAGGCGGACGTCCTGCGCGCCGACCTGAACAAGGGCGGATGGAAGGTGAAGCTGCGCCCGTTCCTGGAGGACAGGGTGATGGGCGCATGGGAGGCCACGTTCACGCGCGGGGCGGAGGTCTACAAGACAAACGTCTGTGACTTCCCCTCCGCCGGCGACAGCATCCTCCCAGTCGGCGCCAACGCCTTCTCGATCTTCTTCTAGGCGATTCGGCGGCACTGTTAGAACGGGCTGCCAGCCCGTTCAGGGAATTGAGAATTGAGAATTGAGAATTTGCCGCCGATTCGGCGGCTGGGGCGGCCTTGCCACATCAGGGGCCAGTTTTGTTGTCGTTCCATCGCGGCGGGGGAAATGGTAAAATAGACGGCATGGGAAAAACAGCCATGCTCACACTCTTCGCGTCGGCGATGCTTGCCGCGCATTTCGCCGCCGTCGCGGAGGCGGGGCAGCTGAGATGTCTGCCGGAAATTGAGGTCGTTAACGCCGACGCGCCGAAAAGAGCGTGCAGCGTCTGCGCAGTGGCGCTGTCGGATCATACGCTTCGAAACGCCGCCGGCGCGGGGGAGGATCTGGACGCCGCCGCGTTCGACGGCCTTTCGGCGGACGTGGCGCTGTCGTGGAACGGCGACGGCCTTGCCGCATGCGTCGCAGGGCGGTCGCGGACAGTGCGCGGCGACCTGGTCCTGAAGTGCGGCGACGCGGTGGCCAGGTTCCCCATTGAGGGCGGGAGGGCTTTCGCGCCGTGGAAGCGGCTTGCGGATGACGGGGCGCCGCGCGACGTCGACTGCGTCTTCGACCTAGAATGGAGCGGCCTCGACGAGAAGGCGCTGCGCGGCATGCCGATCGACGTCCGCCGGATGAGCGTCCACACGTCGATGGCGGTCTTGACCGCCAAGCCGACGTTCCGCTTCAATCCCCATCTGCCGAGGCCGGAGATGTGGGGCAGGCTGAAGTTTGGCCGCGATGTCAAGCCGGGAAGGGGGAGGACGCAGGCGGCGAAAGGGCCGGGCGTCCTTGATTTCACCGAGATCGGATGCGCCAAGGGCACGAGGAGAGCCGATGGCCGCCTTGAAGACTGGGACAGGGGGAGCTTCTCCAGGGCGGCGCTTCTGCCTGAGATGATCGGCGGCCGCCACGAGGTTGAATTGGCCGCGGCGTTCGACGAAGACGCGCTCTACATCGCGGCCGTCGTCTCGCATCCGGACGGAAGACCGGTCAATTCCGCGCGGGCAGAGACGGGCGCGGGGTTCGGCGGCGGCGACGCCCTGCAGATCAGGACGTCGCCGGACGGGAAGGGCGTGCGGTCGTTCTGCGCGTGGCTCTCGCCCTCTGGGCCAGCGCTTACGGTGGATACGGACGATCCGCGGGAGCGCGACCTGTTGTCGCGCGGCGCCAGGCTGGCGTTCGGGAAGGCGGAGGGCGGATACGCGATGGAGATCGCGCTGCCGTGGTCGGCGCTGGGCGCGAAGGCGAAAGGCGGAGACGAGTGGAGGATGACGTTCCAGCCGTGGTGGAACGCGGTCGGCAGGAGATTCGCGTTCTTCGCGCCGCTCAGGTTGGCGCGTCCGGCGGCGAAGCGGGTGGAAGTGGAGGCGCCGAGGTCAGGCGCGGTCTCGCTCGGCGTGTTTGGCGGGGACGGGAGGCTGGTGAGGACGCTCTTGAGCGGGGAATGGCGCGACGCGCGTTCGCTGAGCGAGGAATGGGACCTCAAGGACCAGTGGGGGGAATACGTAAAGCCGGGGGAATATGTTTTGAAAGGTCTTGTGACGGACGGCGTGCGCGCGAAATACCTCAACAGCGTCTTGAATCCCGGGGTTCCTGCTTGGCCGACGGTGGATGGACGCGGCGACTGGCTTTCCGACGAGGCGCCGCCGCAGGGCATGGCCACCGACGGGGAGAACATCTTCGTCGCGGCGCCGGGCAGCGAAAAGGGGTTCGCCGTGATGGCGATAGGCCCCGACGGGAGGCGCATCTGGGGCGTGGGCGAGGAGTTCTATCCGCGATGCGTGTCGCTCTCGTATCTGGACGGCAGGCTGTATGCGCTTTTCTCCGGCCCCGTGAAGGACGCCGCCGCCGCGCTGAAGGGCGGCAAGGCGGGCGCCATGGGGCGCGCCGTCGTGATCGCGTACGACGCGAAGACGGGGCGCCACGCGGACTTCTCCGCAAAGGACGCCCGCGCCGAACTCGGCGAGCGCTGGCCATATCGCGAAGAGGCCACGCTTCTCTGCGACCTCGTCAAGCGCAAGGCGTTCGCGCCCGGGAGCTACATAGGGCAGCCGCGCTACTTCGCGAGCGACGTGGGCGAGACGGACAACGCGATAGGCTTCGCCGCGATGCCGGGCTTCTTCGCGGTCTCGAAGCTCTACGACGGCAAGGTTGAGTTCTACGACGCAAAGAGCCTAGAGAAGGCGGGGGAGGTGGCCGTCGACGCGCCGGCCGGGCTCTGCCGAGCCGGAGACGATGCCCTGTTGGCAGTCAGCGGCAGGCGCATAGTCAGGATCGCGGTCGACGCGGCGAGGAAGGGCGGCGGGGAGGGCCTCACGGTCTCGGCGGCGGCGCGGCCATGCGTGGAAAGTGGCCTTTCCGCCCCGGTGGCCGTCGCGGTGGACGCCGCCGGGAACATATATGCCTCCGACTGGGCCGGGGAGATGTGCGTGAAGAAGTTCTCTCCCGGCGGCAAGCTCGTCGGCGTGGTCGGCAGGCGCGGGGGGCGCAAATGGCTGGGCGCGTTCGAGAAGGACGGCATGCTTCTCCCGCATGGAATCGCGGTCACGCGCGGCGGAACGCTCTACGTGGCCGAGGCGGACATGGTGCCTAAGCGGATAAGCGCGTGGGATGCCGCCAGCGGGAGGTTCCTGCGCCATTGGATAGGCCCCGCCCCGTACGGTGGAATGTCGTCATTCTGGGTGGACCCCGACGAGCCGGACTTCGTGCATGCGATGGGATGCAAGTTCTCGTATGACATTAAGTCGGGCGCATGGGACGTTGTCGCGACGGAGGTGCGCCGCATGGAAAGGGACCAGCCGTTCACGCCGAGCCCCGAAAGCTGCATGGGGGTGGGAGTGAAGGTCGTGAAGCGCGGCGGCGAGACGTACATCTGCACCGGGCGGCGGAACGAAACGGTCTGGCTGCGCAGGCAGGGCGACGTGCTTGTCCCGTGCGCAGCGGTTGGCGGACTCCACTCGATGGTCACGGACGACGGCACTGGCTTGACGATCTGGGACAGCGACATCGGCAGGCATCTCTACAGGAACGTACGCCCCGCGTTCTTCAGTGGGCATTCCGGCAGGAGAGGGCGGGCCGGCGACAATTACGCATGGAGCGACCTCAACGGGGATGGCGTCGTGCAGCCGGAGGAAATGACGTGGTGCGAGACGCTGACGCGCGGCGATCCGCTTTCGCACATGGATGCCGGCGGGAAGAAGCCCGGATGCCAGTGCGAATTCTACAATGGATGGGGCGCGATCCCGGCGGCGGACGGAATGCTTCATTTCGCCGGCTTCGCGAAGGACGGCGACTGCGTGTGGCAGCTGAAGCCCGATTCCTGGGGGAGGTTCGGGCCGGTCTACGACGTGCGCAAGGCCAGGGTGGTGCACAGGGAGGCTGGGGCGGGCGGGCTGTTCTCCGCAGTCTGGACGGACGAGGGCCACAATGTGTTCGCGGTCGGCGCCATGAAGGACGTAAGGAGCGTCAGGTCGCGCGCGGCGCTGATTGCGTTGGGAGGCGACGGAAGTGTGAAATGGGAGCTTGCGGCGCCGAGGGGAAGGGGCGAGAAGGACGTTGCGGGCTCCGGCGTGAATGGAACGTGGAATGTCCCGGGCGTGGGCGAGGTCATCTGCCTCTGGAACTGGTGGTGGAACTACAGGCCCTATTTCGTGACGGCGGACGGACTATACGTGGGCACCTTCGGCGAAGAGACGTCGCTTGGCCCGAAGGCGCTATGGGGCGAGAGCGCGACGTATTTCTTCCAGGCGAAGGACGGCAGCCCGATCCTCGTGAACGGCGGCAACCAGTCGGCGCACGTCTTCGCCGTGGAGGGGCTTGAGGGCGCGCGGCGCTTCGGCGGAGCCGTGACAGTGTCTGAATCCGACATCGCCAAGGCCAGGAAGTCGCGGGCCGTCGCGGCAAGGCGCGAGCCCCCGAAGGACGTCCTTGACCTCTGCGGCCGCAGCGTGGCGGCTGATGGCGGCAAGGGGCGCGGCTGGCGGATCTCGATCTCTTCGCCGTACGGCAGCGACCTCCTGCGGCTAGAGGCGGACGTCGACGACCCGTCCCCGATGCTGCAGCCCGGCACGGACTTCAGGACCCTTTTCACGACGGGCGACTGCGTGGACCTCATGCTCGCTGCCGATCCATCCGCGCCGAAGGACAGGCGCAGGGCCGCGCGCGGCGACAAGAGGATACTGTTCTCAGAGATGAACGGAAAGGGCGTCGCCGTTCTGTACGAGCCGGTGGCCGAGCCGCGCCCGGCAAGGAAGGTGCGCCTGATGGCGGCCGAGTTCGACTGCATCAGGATCGTGGATGGCGCGAAGGTGGACGTCACGCGCCGCGCGGACGGCTCCGGATACATGCTCAAGGCGGAGGTTCCGCTCCGTGAGATCGGGCTCCTCCGCGGCGACGCAGGCGCGATCCGCGGCGACGTGGGGGTGGTCTTCTCCGGCGGGGCGGGCGGCCGCGAGCTGCGCCTCTACCACTACAACAAGGACACGGCTATGACGAGCGACCTCACCACCGAGGCCACTCTCCAGCCGCACGAGGGGGGGGCTATCCTGCGCCCGGGCGGAAGGAACCTGATAAAGGACGCAACCTTCGGCAACGGCTCCACGCCGTTCCTCGTGGAGACGACCAACCATGTGTCGGTGGGGGAGACGATCGTCCTCCCCGAAGGAAGCGGAGGCAAGGCGGCGTGTCTGCGAATGCTCATGCGCTCGAGCGGGCTGAAGCCCGAGGAGAGGAACGCCAGGGACAAGCCGGGGGCCTACATGCTCGTGTGGGCGTTCGTGAAGGACGCCGCGGGAAAGACCATCGCCCAGCAGGTAGTCTACAGGCGCGAGACCGACGTGTGGGACTGGACGCCATGCATGCGCCAGGCGCGTCACGACAGGCTTGATTCAGGCGGCGCGATCAGATTCGCCCTTCCGGACGGCGCCGCGAGCGTCCGCCTCGACTTCAAGTTGACCACGCGCGGCCAGCCCGTCCCGGCGAAAGTCTGGGTGGATGCCGTGGAGTTCACGTTGGCCGCCGAGCCGTCGCCATGACGGGAGGGCTTACAGTTGGAGGGAAAAGACATGCAAAGACTGATGATGTTCTCGATCGCGCTGGCGCTCGCGCCCGTGCTTCCGGTAACGGGAGAGGATTTCGCGAGATGGGTGGACCCGCTTGGGGGCACTGTGGGAGAGGGCAACACGATCCCCGGCGCGGCGTATCCGTTCGGCATGGTGCAGCCGGGGCCGGACAGCGGGAAGGGCGTATGGTGCCCGGGATACAAGAACGACGACAGGACGATCCGCGGCATATCCCAGACGCATCTGAACGGCACGGGCTGCCCCGCGATGGGCGACATATCGCTCATGCCGTACACGGGGACTACGGACGGCATCGACTATTCGTCCGAGTATTCAGAACAGTCGTGCGCGCCGGACAGATATTCCGTGCGGTTCGGCCGTTTCGGCGTGAAGGCCGAGGCGACGTGCTCGGAGCACGTGTCATGGCTTTCGTTCTCGTACGACAAGTCCGGCGACGCGAAGGTGTTCGTGGACTGCGCGTCGACGCTGCTCCAGAAATGGCGGCAGAAATCCGGGCCGGTGATCCCCGCTTCGGGATTCGCGCTCTCCGCCTCGCGCGACGAGATATCCGGCTGGCGCGAGGTGAGAGGATGGACCACATATCGTCTGCATTATGTCATAAAGTTCGACCATCCGTGGAGCGCGTGCGTCCGCCAGCCCGGCAACGCCTTCGAGGGCGAGGGCGACAGGTTCGACCTCTCCTTCTCCCTGAAGGACGGCGAACGGCTCGGCGCGAGGGTGGCGCTTTCCACTGTTGACGTGGACGGCGCAAGGAAGAACCTCGAGGCAGAGAGCGTCGGCAAGGACTTCGACCAGGTCGCGCGCGACAACCGCTCGGCGTGGAACGGGCTTCTCGTCCGATGCCAGCTCACGAAGGGCTCCGACGAGCAGAAGAGGAACTGGTACACTGCGCTCTATCGCCTCTTCATCCAGCCGAACAACATCGCCGACGTGGACGGACGATATCGCGGCGCGGACGGCAAGGTGGCGAAGGCGGACTGCGGGCGCTACTACTCCACGCTTTCGCTCTGGGACACATTCCGCGCGGCGCATCCACTGTACACACTTCTCGCGCCTGAGCGCGTGGAGGGCTTCGTTGAGACCATGCTGCGCCATCATGCCGCCCACGGGCATCTCCCCGTGTGGACGCTCTGGGGCGCGGAATCGCACGACATGATCGGCGTCCACTCGATACCAGTGATCGTGGACGCCTGGGCCAAGGGCTTCCGCCGCCAGGACGGGCGCAGGCTCCTCAAGGCGATGGTGCGCTCCATGACAGCGAACGACGAGGAATGGGACGAGCTCGCCTGGAACATCACATGGGAGAACGGATACATCCCCTACAGGCCGGGGGTGTTCGACAAGTTCCACGTGCGCCATGGAAACGTCTCCCGCACTCTGGAGCATGCATACGACTGGTGGTGCATCGCCCGCATGGCGGAAATGCTCGGGGACGAGCGCTGCCGGAGAGAGGCCGCTAAGTGGTCCGAGACATGGAAGAACGTGTTCGACAAGTCCGTAGGGTTCGCAAGGCCCCGCGCCCCCAAGTCGTCGGGCGGGGCGTTCATCGAGCCGTTCGACCCGCGCGCCGAACGCGCCGAGGGTGAGTTCTGGAGCGACTTCACCGAGGCCAACAGCTGGATATACACCTGGCACGTGTTCCAGGACCCGCACGGCCTTGCGGAGGCGATGGGCGGACGGGACAGGCTGCTGGCCAAGCTGGACGAGTTCTTCTCGACGGCGCCCAAGGGCGGCGGGCGGCGCAGCGGGCAGATCGGGCAGTACTGGCATGGCAACGAGCCGTCCCACCACATCGCGTACTTCTACAGCCTGTTCGGAGAGCGGGCGAAGACCGCCCGCCTCGTGGAGACCATCTGCCGCGACTTCTACCGCCCTGCGCCGGACGGCCTGTGCGGAAACGACGACTGCGGGCAGATGAGCGCCTGGTATCTCTTCTCGATGATGGGCTTCTATCCGTTCAACCCGTGCGGCGGAGACTACGTTCTTGGCGCGGCGCAGGCGGAGGAGATGAAGCTGAGCTTCAAGAATGGCAGGGTGTTCACGATCAGACGCGGCGGGAAGGGGGATGTGACATTGAACGGCAGGCCTGTCGGCCGCGCGTGGATCTCCCATGCCGACGTCCTTTCCGGCGGCACGCTTTCATTCTGAGCCACTAGGCACTTGCCTATAACTTAATTATAGTTCCTTTTCTTGCTTTTGCTGCTGGGGGTTTTG
>CAMOHV010000046.1 GCA_946615275.1 uncultured Verrucomicrobiota bacterium
CTTCGACCCCGGCGACAGGAAGCACGGGATCAAGGGCGACCAGCGCAAGGCGACGGTGGGGATCGACGGGACGATAACCTTCACGGACTCGATATACTTCCCAGGCGAGCGCAAGATATACCTTGCGCAGTACCGCGACCGGAACGGCACGCCGCACAGCCTTCGCGCGGGCGACGAGGTGTGGTTCTACTGGTGCCCGACGCTGCCGCTCCAGATATGGATCACCGACGAGGACGGCAAGGAGCATTACGGGGTTGCGCCCGCGCTGAAGACCGCCGCATGGGTGGACCCTGAGAGCATCAAGGTGGCCGCCGGCCAGCGCGCGCACCAGATCGCCGAGCTGATGGCCGACACGCGGGCGCGGCACGCCGAGAGCCACGTAGCGCGCATCGCGGCGGAGAACGTCAACCGTGCGCTGATTGCCGCCGCCCAGTCCGCCAAGGCCGCAGGGCCGCAGCCGGACGGCGAGGGGTACAGCCTAGAGGAGCTGAACGGGGCGGGAGGGACGCGCTCCGTCGCGTCTGACGAGGCCCCGGGCGCGGAGTCCGCCGCGGAGGATGCATTTTCGTTCGCCGAGCTGGCGTCTGTCTAGGATGTATTTATATCGGCTTTAGAGATTTCGGTAGGGCGCGATGACCCCATCGCGCCGCCAAAAACAAACAGGAGGAAAAACGATGAACGAACAAACGAAACAGACCGACGCGCCGCCCGTTGAGGCCGCGCCCGGAGAGAAGCACTCCGCGATCATTACGCGGGGAATATCCATGCCGGCGCACGAGGTGCGCGCGGCGATCAAGCAGGCCGTCGCGCGCGGCCAGGTGTCGGAAGAGGACGGCGAGGAGGTATTCTGGCTGTACTCCTACGCCCAGGAATACCACCTCAAGGAGGCCGACCTGGCCGCCAAGATGGGGGCGTACGACAAGAACACGCTGTACCAGGTGTTCCGGGGAAGCTACGGCGTGACGTCCGGCGGCAAGCCCGCGAGCTGGGCGAACATCGTCAAGGCGATCAAGAGCTTCAAGGCCGTCGAGCTCGAGGAGATGAAGAAGAAGTGCATCGGCATCATCGAGACGGAGGTCAAGAAGACCGTGTTCTCGGCGTGTACGGCGGCCTTGAACGACGGAATGCCGGCGTTCATCTACGGCGCGTCGCAGATCGGCAAGACCACGGCGCTCATGGAGTTCCAGCGGCTCAACAACCACGGGAAGACCATCTACCTGCGCATGGGCAGCGGCTGGACGCGCCCGCGCCTCGTCCGCGAGCTGGCGCTGAAGTTCGGCAACGGCGTCAAGGCGAAGCGCAGCTGGATGCTGGAGGACGCGATCTTCGGGAGCCTCACGCGCTACAATCTTCTTATAATAGACGAGTTCCACCTCGCCCTGGAGACGTCCACGGACGCGAGCGCGAAGGCCATGATGGAGTTCGTGCGGGAGGTGTACGACCGGACCGGGTGCGGGCTTGTGATGTCGTCCACCAAGGTCGGCCTCGTCGGGCTGGAGGGCGGGACGAACCAGCTCCTTTTCGACCAGCTGCGCCGTCGCGGCGTGGTGAAGGTCGTGCTGCCGGACGTCCCGCCGGTCCGCGACATCAACACGATCGCGCGCTCGTTCGACCTGCCGCTGCCTACGGGCGAGGTTCTGGCGGGCATCAAGCAGCTCGTCAAGACGCGCGGCCTGGGCGTGTTCATCAAATACCTTCAGAAGAGCTACGCCGTCTGCCGCAAGGCCAAGACAGAGCTTTCGTGGGACGCCTACCGCAAGGTGGTGAACGGCTATCTCGCCCTCGGCGCGATGAAGACGGAGTATTGATTTCCACTAATCAACAACTAATCAACAAGGAGAAAAACATGGCAAGAATCAAGGCAGCAAAAGTAGAGGCGTGCACGACGCGCGCCGAGTTTGAGGAGGCGGTCGACGCGGCCGCGAAGTGCAGCGTCCAGCGGGAGAAGCTGGTCGCCGATCTGAAAGCGCGCCACCAGGCGATCGACGACAAGTACGGCGCGGCTATCAAGGCGCTGGAGGCGGACATCAAGTCGGCCCACGAGCGGGCGGCCCCGTACTTCGAGGCGCACGCCGGCGAGCTGTGCGCGCCGGGCCGTCGCAGCGGATCCACGAAGCTCGCGAACTTCGGTGTCCGCCTGGGGCTGCCGACGGTCACGAAGGCGGGCAAGTTCAAGAAGGTCGCCTGGAAGGCGCTCGGCATCATCTTCGACGGCGTGGAGAAGCTCAAGCAGTTCGTGCGCAACCAGCCGGAGGTGGACAAGGAGGCCATCCTTGCCGTCTTCCGCGACCTCAAGAGCGAGGATCCCGAAGTCGTCGCCAAGGCGAAGGAGAAGAAGTCCGTGCTTGACGAGTACGAGATCTCGATGGAGCAGACGGACGAGTTCTGGATCGAGCCCATCGCCGACGAGCAGGTGAAGTAGTTTAAACCCACGCCGCACAACTAGGGAGTGCGGCTGCAGCAACCGTTCGCCGGTCGGCGGTTGCCTAAGTGAATTGAGGCCGGCTGATTTTCAAGGAGGTATTCGATGATTGATGAAGAAACGATTAACTTGTACTGGACGCGAACCGAACAGGAGGTCGCGACCTTTGAAGCCCTGAAAGAGATTGGCTATTTTGACGCACCGGCGTCAAAGGGCCACCACCTCGCCGTGGCGGGCGGCTTGGCGGAACATTCGGTTCATGTAGCCAACATTCTGCTCGAGACCCACGCCGTGCCGGAGGTGTCGGCCTATCGGATCGGCATGTACCACGACCTGGTGAAGTGTCTGTGCTACAAGGCCGTCGGGAATGGGAAGTACGAATACGTTCAGCCGCCATATCCCGGGCACGGCGTTGCGAGCGCGATAATCGCCGCCGACATTGGCATTAGGCTGGAACCGTTCGAAAGAGCCGGCATCGTGTGGCACATGGGCGCGTTCGGGCTCGACGATCGCCAGATGGATGAGTACAAGGCCGCGCTCCGCAAATGGCCCGTCCCCATCATTTTCACTCATGCCGCAGACCATCTTGCTTCTATACTAGAGGAAACGGATGATCAAGAGAAGGGATGCCCACATGACGACCACTAAAGGAATGACGTCCGCGCAGACCCGCCTGTTCTGGCGGGCGCTGCATTCGGCGTGCCAGAACCTCGGCCACACGACCACGGCAGACCGCGAGGCGTATCGGAAGACGGTCATGGACGAGGAGACCGGCAAGCACCATCTCCGTGACCTCGACCGCACGCACGACTTCGACCGTTGCATAGCGCGTTTTGCTGAGGATGCTGGCGATTATGAGCTGGCGTCCAAGTTCGTAGTCGGCGACGTCCATCGCATGGCGTACCTGGTAAGCGTCGTATGCAGTCAGGTCTTGCAGCTCAAGGGCATCCCTGCTGGTACGACCGCCGAGCGCGACTATCTCGCCGGCATCATCGGCCAGGCGCACATCCAGTGCGGCGGAGACCCGCGCAATCCGTCGTATTGGTTGGATGTCGCCCCGGACTCGCTCCGATCGTTGTTCGCGATGTTGGACACGCACCGACGCCGGCTACTCCGTCGGCTGTGCGACGGTGGCGTTGGCGGCTTTGCTGCGTTCGATCCTGGCGTGTCCTATACGTTCAGGCCTGGCGGTGGCATCATCATTGTTAAATCACCCCGCGCCGGAGGTGCCGCATGGCCGCAGTGAAATTCAAGCGCAGCGCCTGCGCCATTTTGCCACTCGTCCTGAAGGCGTATTGGTTCAACATGATCGCCTGCGGCGGCAAGCGCGAAGAATACCGGCTTGCCACCGGCTACTGGCAGCGTCGCCTATGGAACTGGAACCTTGCGTTCCGCCCGGGCCGACCGGCCGTGGTGGAGTTCCGGCTGGGATATGCCGCGAATGCGCCCCGTATGGCCTTCTGGCCGATGGGGCAGGAGACGGCTTCCGGCATGCTTCCATTTGCATTCGCTGAACCCGATTCAGGCAAACTGCGCCACCCCGAATGGGGCGAGCCAGCAGATGCACATTTCGTAATCGAGCTAGGCGGTCGTGTGGAGCTGGAACCATCGTGATGGGTTGTGATTTCCAAGACACTTCAAAGCCCTTGCAAGTAATCTTGCAGGGGCTTTTCATCTCAATCCTTGAAATCGTTTTTCCCAACTCCACTAGAATCTTTCCCATTTCACATTTGGCGATACACTAGGCAACTAACCCCTAACCATCATCCGCCAAATATGCTATAATGTCCGCCATGAAGACAAGAATTGGATTGGCGGTGGTCTGCGCGGCGGCGTCTGTGGCGCTCTGTGCGGAGGACTGGGTGCTTGAGAGCGCCCGCGAGATGCCCGTTGCGGCGGAGGTGGACGTGTTCGTTGCGGGCGGCACGGCGGCGGGCGTCGCCGCGGCGCGCGCCGCGCGAGAGAATGGAGCTACGGTGTTTCTCGCGTCGGGCGTCCCATACGTCGGGGACGACGTCGCCGGGACGCTCGAGCTGGGCTTCGAGACGAAGGGGCTCAAGGACCGCTCCGAGATCGTCTCGCGCCTGAGGACTGCCGCGACCGACCTTGCGCAGTATTCATACGAGCATCCCAAGGGCTTCCGCTTCGTGGGAGGGTGGAACTACCACAACGACTCCCTTGAGAAATTCTCCACCACGGCCGATCCGATCCACCCCGGAGACAGCGTCTTGTACACGAACGCGATCGACATAGTCTGCACGCTCGAGAGGCCTTCGGAGGTGTCGCGCGTGGAGGTGCTGGCGCTCGAGAACGACAACCCGAAGGCGGACGCATCGCACAGCGTCGACCACCGGGGCGCGATCGCGAAGGGGACGCGCGGCCCGCTCACGGGGAAGGTGTCGCTCACGTTTCTGGACGGTCCGCGCGCGGGCGAGACGCTGGAATTGAAGCGCGTCGACAAGGGCGGCTCGATGGGCGTCGATTCGGTGCGGGACGGTGAGCCGGCGGCGAAGAAGGAGCCGTTGGCCGGCGGGCGGCGCCTCGGCTCGCGCCAGCATCTCACGCTCTTCTCAGCGCCGCTGGGCGGCGGAGCGTTCTCGCGCGTCAAGATATCCGCCGAGCCCGCCCCCGGCGCGATATGCCATCTTCTTTCGCGCATCCGCTTCCGCCTTGCCGCCGCCGCGCGCACGACGGACGCCGATCCTTCGCCGCTCAAGGCGAAGAAGACGTTCGACGCGCTTCTCGTGGAGTCCGGCGCGCGCTTCATCACCGGCTCGCCGGTCACCGATCTTCTGGTCGACTCCAAGGGCCGCGTGGCCGGCGCGGTGATCGCGAACCGCAGCGGGCGCCAGGCGATCCTCGCGAAGAGCGTCGTGGACGCGACGCCGTACGCCGCTCTGGGGCGTCTTGGAAAGCCAGTGCCGGGCGTGGGCGGAACGGCGCGCTTCACGCGCGTGGTCGTCGCCGGAGAGCCGCCTGCGGGCGTCGCCGCCGAGGAGGTGGGCGAGGGCGTTCATCTCACCCATTCCAGGTTCGAGACGGGGCGCGTGTACCGCTGCACGCTGGAGCTCCCGATGAAGGACGGCTCCTACCGCAGCTTCGCCGCCGCCGAGATGGCCGCTCGCGAGAAAACGTGGACGCCGTTCATGTTCGACTCCGCCGACCGTCTGCGCCTCGTCTCGCAGTTCTCGCTGCCGCCGGAGCGTGCGTTTCTGCACGCCGTGCCCGACCGCGGCGGGCTTGAGGAGCGCATCGCCGCCGGAGCGAAGGCCGGCGCCGAGGCGGCGGCCGAGGCGAAGAGGCGCCCGGCGCTCGCGGGCGTGAAGGTTGAATGTGCAGATGCTCCGAAGTCGCTCCGGGGAAGTGGACCCGAGGTGCGCGAGGCGCTTGGGGGCTTGAGGCCCTACGATCCAAATCTGCCGCGCCGCACGGTGCCGTCGCCGGCGCGCGCGCTGCCGGTCCTGGGCGAGTTCGACGTCGTGGTGGCCGGCTCCGGAACGGCGGGGACGCCGGCCGCGATCGCCGCCGCCGAGAGCGGCGCGAAGACCTTGGCCGTAGAGTATCTCCACATGCATGGTGGCGTTGGCACCGACGGCATGATCCTTGGGTACTATGACGGCAACCACTGCGGCTTCACGAAGGAGTTCAAGGAGCGGGTGAAGAATACGCGTTCCGTGCAGAACATCTACAAGGCCTCGGAGACGTGGCGGCGCTGGTGCCGAGATCTGGGCGTCGAGACGTGGTTCGGGGCGTTCGCCGAGGGCGCGCTCGTGGAGGGGGACAAGGTCGTGGGTGTGGTGGTGGTAACCCCGCAGGGGCGCGGCGTGGTGTGCGCGAAGAGCGTCGTCGACGCCACGGGCAACTCGGACGTCGCTGCCGCCGCCGGCGCGCGGACCACCTTCATTTCCGCCAAGGAGTTTGCCCTCCAGAGCGCCGGGCAGGCGCCGCACCGCCTCGCGCGCGGAACTGTGAACTCCGACTTCGGCCTCGTGAACGACCCATGCGCGTGGGACCTCTGGCTCTTCGGGTTCCGTTCGCGCGCCGGCGCGCCGGACGCCTGGGACCTCCAGAGGCTCGTCGACAGCCGCGAGCGCCGCCGCATCGTCCCCGACCGAGTCCTCGAGGGCTGGGACGTCGTGGCCGGGCGCAAGCTGCGCGACACGCTCGTGCGCGCCTGGAGCCGTCAGGACTCCCACGGCTATCTCGCCGACGACTACTGCTGCGTGGCCGAGGCGGACGGCCTTGACCGCCGCTACGCGAACGTCTCGCTGAGCGCGCTTCTCCCCAAGGGCGTTTCCGGCATCGCGGTGATAGGCCTCGGGAAGGGCGTCGCGCGCGACGTCGTGCCGATAACGCGCATGAAGGCCGACTTGATGAACGAAGGATGCGCGGCAGGCTACTGCGCCGCCGCCGCCGCGAAGAAGGGCGGAGAGTTCCGCGCGGTGGACGTGCGCGAGATACAGCGCCGCCTCGTGAAGCGCGGCAACCTCCCCGCCGAGGTGCTCCGCTGGGACGACGACGGCGGAACGCCGCCCGACGACGTCCTCGCCGCCGCCGCCGGGAGGATCGGCGACTCCTTCTCCGGCAGCGCAGCCCTCATGGCGGCCGGCCGCAGGTCGATACCGTTCCTGAAGAAGACGTATGCCGAGGCGGAGGACGAACCGACCCACCAGGCCGCCGCCATACTTCTCGGGATGCTGCACGACCCCACGGGCGCCGATACGCTCGCCGCCATCGTTGGCGGGCGCGTCCCGCTCGCGAAGCTCCGCGCCAAGACGGCCTACGGCCGCGACATGTTCCACATCGCCGCCCCGCTGGCGCTCGGGCGCACGCGCTCGCCTGCCGCCGTGGAGCCGATCCTCGCTCGCATAAAGCGCCTCGGCCCCAACTCGCGCATGGTGGAGCTGCGGGCGGTCACTCTCGCCGCCGAGGCGCACGGCTCGCCGGAGTTCGCGCCCGCGCTCGCGGCGGCGCTCGACATCCCGGGGATGTCCGGCTGGGCGCGCTCCAAGCCGTCAGAACTTTCGCCGATGGGCGGATACGGACTCGGCCCGGAGTGCGGAAGGTGCACGAGGGAGCTTGCGCTCGCACGCGCGCTATACGCCTGCGGGGACTACAAAGGCAGGGCGCGCGCCGTCCTGGAGGCGTATGCCCGCGATCCGCGCGGAACCTTCGCGGAGCACGCGGCGGCGGTGCTGAAGACGAAGGGCAGGTAGGTTTCTAGTTTCTGGTTTCTGGTTTCTAGTTTCTGGTTTCTGGGTGCGGAATGAGTGACCAACAGAAATTAGCTTCGCTTAGGGTGGCGGTGATGCGGATTTGGCGCGCATTGCCGGATGAT
>CAMOHV010000047.1 GCA_946615275.1 uncultured Verrucomicrobiota bacterium
GGGAACCTCGCGTACAGCTCCTCAAGCTCCTTTGTGGGATGCACCTTGCCGTCGCGTATCTCGTAGGTGTTGAACCCCTTGGTGGTGGATATGGCCGCGATCTTCTCCTCGAGCGTCATGCGCGAGACGAGGTCGTCGAGCCGCGCCTCCACGCCAAGGGCCGCGTCCATGTACGGCGCCTTCTCGAACGAGGCGTCGCGGGCGAAGGCCGCGCATGGGGCGATGAGCGCGGACAGCACAAGCGCTTTCTTCATTTTCACCTTACCGCCATCTGACGGAGCCGGTGCCCGAGACGGAGCCGGTGAACGGCGCGTCCTTGTCTATCTCCAGCGTGCCGCCCTCCAGCACCACAAGCCCGTCGCCGGAGATCGCCTCAAGCGACTCCGTGAGCCCCGCAAGCACAAGCCGGCCCCTGCCGCGCACCGTGACTGGATACTCGCACGGTATCTTGTCCGTGCGGCAGAGGGGGAACACCTTGCCGGCGTTCTTGAAGCGCTCCAAGGTGCAGTCGAAGCCCTTCACGGAGGACACGTTGGCCCAGCGCACGCCGCGGGGGGTGTCGTCGCCCACGTCGAACGTGAAGTCCCTTGGGTCGCGCCCCTCGGCGTCGTTCGCGGTGGTGAAGGTGTAGCCGTCGAAGACGACGGGCTGGCCGAAGTCGATCTCGAGCGAATGGTTGTAGCCGGTGAGGAACTTCGTCTTCACGTTGCCGTCCACGGCCTTCGCCGGCCCCTCGTGTCCGCCGGGGTCGCCGTTCTGCGTGCCGGCGGTGCCCGGGGGATTGGGGACCACCTTGCCGTCCTTCGTCACATTGAACTCGGAGATCTGCCAGGCCTGCCCGGAATAGGCCGCGTTCGGGCGCGACGCGCTCACGGTGAAGCGCGCGAAGCGCGCCATCACCGGGCCCGGCTTCGAGTCGTTCGCGAAGCGGACGGCGCCCTCGCGGATGTCGAGGCCGGCGTTCTTCAGGACGGCGGCGGAGAGGTCGAGCGTGCCCGCGCCTGTCTTCACGAGCGCCTCTCCCTCGTACACCGTGCCGGACGGCACGGCCACGACCTTGCCCGCCGGGACGTCGATCGTCGCTGCGCACGCCGCGCCCGCGACGAAGGCCGCAAGCGCGGCCAGCTCAATCGAGTATGATGATTTCATCGTCTATCTCCTCATTTTCCTGTTCGGCCGGCGCGCGCGCGACGGGCGCGGCGGACGGCATGTAAAGCTCGTTGAACAGCTTCCTCAAAGCGTCGATTCGGCGCATCTGTCGCTCGAGCGACCAGAGCGCGAAGTGCCACTTGGCGGGGAAGCCGTAGCGCGGCGGCAGATGCGGCGCGAACCCCTCGAACTGGTCGCGCTGCACGGTGAACGCCCATTCCATCGCGCGCGTGCGGTGCTCGAAGCCGGCGAAGAAGCGCTCGCCCAGCACCTTCTGCTCCACGACGGGATGCCGCGAGGCGAATTCGCGCAATGTCTCGGCGTAGGAGCCGAGGTAGAACCGCGATAGCGCGCCGAGGTTCTCCTCGGAGAATGAAAGGTTGGGCCAGCCGCACGCGCCGCGCACGGAGCAGGTGGAGACGGAGAGCGGCATCAGCCTGCCGGCCTTGATGTCGTAGCCGAAGGCGTATATCTCCTTGCCTATGCCGTAGAGGCAGGACTTCACCTCGGAGTCGTACTTCTTCATGGCCATGTTCTGCGCCGCGGCGTCACCCATCAGGAAGGCGAGCTGCTCCACCACCTGCGGGTCCTCGCCGGCCTCGGCGCCGCCGAACTCGCCGGCGAGCTGGAAGTAGTTGGCGGGGATGTCCCAGAGGGGCTCGCCTTCGCAGCGCGAGCGGATGTAGAAGTCCTGCAGGCGGCGCGAGCCATGCGCGCGGCGGCGAAGGAGGCGGTACTGCGCGAGGCCAACGCCCAGCGCCTTGAAGCCCTCGATGCGGGCGATCACGTAGCTGCCGTAGCCGCGGCCGGGGCGCGAGAGGCGCTTCTCCACGAGCGAGGCGACGCAGGGGCGGCGGTTCGTCTTGTACACGATCTCGCGAGTGGCGCCCTGCCCGATGGGGGTGGACTCGTCAGCGTCGTCCGCGCGCAGCTCGTACACGTTGGCGTACTCCACGTACTCGTCCTTGCTCATCATGGAGCGTATGTTGGAGAGCAGCACCTCGCTTCGCGCGTCGCAGCCCACGTGGTAGCGCGGGCGTCCGTCGACGAACGTGGCGCCGGGGAGGGCGGTGCGGCGGTCGTCGAACGCGGGGGCGTTGCCCTCGCCCATCACGGAGTATATCTCGCCGGTGATGTACATGTAGAGGGTGCGGACGAATCCCGGGGACTTGTCGTCCGCCAGCTCCGCGCGCATGAGGTGCGCCCTGTAGTAGGCGTCGATCTCCGCGAACGCCGAGCGCGCGGCGTCGGCGGCGACTCGCCCGAGGACGATGCCCTCCATCAGCAGCTCGAGCTTCGGCACCATCCACTCCAGCGCGATGCCGCGCTTGAGGCCGAAGAACTCGATCTCGTGGTGGCCGTGGTACTTGGGCTGGCGGACAAAGGACGTGGCGTGGCCCTCGAAGAGGCTCACCAGCTCGCGGAGCGCAAGGCGGAACGCGTCGAAGTCCTCCGCGGCCAGCTCGCCAAGGCGGTGGAAGTCGGAATACGAGAGGAAGTGCACGCCGCGCGAGCCGTGGTAGTAGCGCGTGGAGCAGGAGATGCGCTTGCGGCTGGCGGAGAGGGCGGCGGACATCTCGGCGTCGGTCCACGCGAGCGGCTTCACGCGCCATTCCTGCCCCAGAGCGCGGTAGTGCTCCAGCGTCTGCTCGTTGCGGTCCAGGAACACGACGTCGCCAAGCCCCAGCCCGAGCGTCCCGAGAAGCCACTTGTCGAACGCCACGAGCCGCGCGCACGGCACGTCGCGCTGCGAGAGCTCCAGCTTGCCGCCCGTCACGTTCGCGCAGAGCACGGCCTCCGTCATCACCTTGCCGCGCCGCGCGGAGGAGATGTGCGCGAGGTCCCAGAAGCTCCCGCCGAGGAGCGGCAGCGCGGCGACGGCGTGGTTGCCGGTGGTCACCGTCATCACATGCCCGCGCGCGCCGGGCCTGAGGTCCTTCTTGTCCACTATCAGGACCGAGGCGCGCGCGTCGAGGTCGCCCCACACGCCCTTCTCGAACACGAAGGTGTCCGCGCCAAGGTCGTAGGCGTGGAAGAGGCGAGTGCGGCCCATCGCGCGCGTCTCGACGGCCTTGGGTCGGCGCGTGGCGCTGCGCGCAAGGCGGCGCAGCACGGTCTTGACGGAAGCCTTCACCGTCCGCCGTCCCCTTCCTCTTCGTGGTGGTGGTGGAAGATGCCCTGGCGCATCTCCTCGCGGGAGATGAGCTCCTCGGCGAGGGCGCCCACGGCGTCGAGGTCGGCGTCGTCCGCCGCCGAGAGCAGATTGACGAGCGCGGGCAGGACGTGCTTCGAGAACTGCGGCTGGCCCACGGACGCGAGCCGCCCGAACGCCCCGAGCGCCTGCACGAGCCTCTGCACCGCGCCGAGCGCGAGCTCCCGCTCCGAGACGCCGCCGTACGCCGCGCGGAGGCGCTCCCGCGCCGACGAGTCGAGCGGCACGTATGGGTCGTAGAGAAGCGACGCGAGGTCATAGGCGGCCGGCCCGAGGCGCATTCCCTGGAAGTCGATGAACGCGAAGGAGCCGTCCTCGCGGTAGAGGACGTTCGTGCTCTGGAAGTCGCGGTGGAGCAGCACGGGGCGCGCGCGCGCAAGCTCGTCGGCCACGCCCTCCAGCTCGCGGCGGACGTCCGGCGGCATCGCGTCAAGCGCGAAGCGCTCCTTGAGGCAATGCTCCTCGAAGAGGTCGCGCTCCCACTTGAAGAGATCGGGCCCGAACGAAGGCTCCAGCTCCGCGTCGGCGGCGAGCGCGCGCTCGAGGCCGGCCTCGTGGAACTTCTTGAGCGCGGCGACGACGGGCGCGTAGAGCTTCACGCGGTCGGCGCCGCGCGCGAGCGCGCGGTCCTGCAGCGAGCCGGCCGGGCAGTCCTCCAGGGCGAGCGCCTTCCTCTCCGGCACGTCCGCAAGGACCGTCGGCACCGGCACGCCCGCCGCCGCGAGGATCGCGGCGTGGCCCGTGTAGCGCGCGTTCTCGCCGCGCCGGGAGTCGTCGTAGACGACGGCCACGGCGCGGTCGTCGCCGCGCACGAGCCGCCAGAACTCGCGGTCGCTGCCGCGCGCGCCGAGGAACTGGGCCGCCGCGTCGTCCTTCGGCCAGCCGAGACGCTCCACGAGAGCGGAGAGCGCGGGGCTGGACATCTGCGATACGCCGACGAGCGCGGTGCGCTCGAACGCGCCGCCTATGAGGCCGCCGGTGACGACGGTGAGAGCGAGGTCGGCGGAGTCGAGCAGCTTCACGCCGGGGAAGATGACGTTCGGGTTGGCCTCGAAGCGGTCTGGGTCGAGCGCGTTGTGCGCCTCGAGGTACGAGTCCAGCGTGCCGCAGTCCGCCCACCAGGAGTTCTTCTCCTCCACGCCCACGACGAACCTGGCGTCCTCCATCATCGCCCTCTCGTAGGCGGAGACGATCGTGGAGAAGCCCGAGGGCGGAAGGTAGTCCATCACCTTCGGCGAGAGGAGCGCCCAGCCGCAGTACGTGGCGGTGCCCCAGTCGCCGGGCACGTCGCTCTTCCAGTTGCAGACGCGCCCCTCGGGGTCGGGCTCCACCGTGCGCGGTCCCTGCGTGGACGAAAGCCAGCACGCCGCGAAGCCGCCGCTTCTCTCGAACGCCTCGGCGATCGGCCCGGGCTCGAGCCCCTCGGCGAGCACGTCGCCGTTCACGAGCCAGAACGGGCTCTCGCCGATCCATCCCCTGAGCGGGTTCAGGACACCGCCCGTCCCCAGGATCTCCGGCTCCTCGGCCACGGTGATCTTCGCCAGGCCCTTGCGCCCGGCCGCATACATCCTGATCTGCGGCGCGAGGTGGTGCGCGTTCACCGCGATCTCCTCCACGCCCCAGCGCTCCAGGCGGCGGATTGCGCGCTCCAGCATGCTCGTCCCCCACACCGGCAGAAGCGGCTTGGGGTGGACGAGCGTGAGCGGCCTCAGGCGCGTGCCAAGGCCCGCCGCGAGAACTACAGCTTTCTTCGGCAGATCCATCGTCCGGGCCCTCAGTCGCGCGTTATCCTGACCTCGGCCGCGCCCAGCCCCGGCACGCAGCCGCTCTTCTTCACGCACACCGTGACGCGCTCCACTCGCGGATCCTCCAGGCACACGTCCGCCACCACCCCCGCGGCGCGCTCGATGAGGCGGCACTTCGCGGACCTAAGCGCGTCGCGTATCTCGCGGGAGAGCGCCGCGTAGTCGATGGTGTCCGAGATGCGGTCGCTCGCCATCACGGCGGAGAGGTCCGTCTCGAGCGTGACGTCCACCAGCAGGCGCTGCTCGCGGTCCCTCTCCTCCGGGAGGTCTCCGATGATGCAGAGCACCTCGATGTTGGCCAGGCGTATCGTGTCCATGCTCACCGCCACTGCATTCTTGGGCGCTGCATCCTGATCTTCGGCTCCTCCAGCAGCAGCGCATACCACTGGTCGCCGAGCCCCGCGTTGGAGAAGTGCGCGACGCGGTTGTTCGCGAGATGCTCGCGGTTGGCCTTGAGCGTCTCGTTGTCGGAGTTCTTGAGGGCGGCGTTTAGCGCCTTGAACGCGCCGTCCACGTCGCCGCGCTTGACGAGGATCCAGCTCCAGGCCGCCGCCAGCAGGACGTTCTGGTTGTACTTGAGGCGCGCCACGCCCTTCAGGTACACCTTCTCGATCTTGTCCGTGGGGACGTCCGTCATGTACATGCGCGCGATCTTCATCGCCGTGGAGGTCGGGTCCATGAAGAGCGCCTTGGGCATAAGCTCGTCCACGGCCTTGAAGTCCTTGATCATCCAGCGCAGCTGGAACTGCGCGGTCGCGATCTGCCTATTCATGAGCGGCACCCACAGGACGAACTTCCTGAGCGGCTCGGTGCGCCTGAGCGCCTCCATCACGAACTCCCTCTGGTCGCGCGCGATCTCGTTCTGCGCGTCCTTGATTGAGCCCGGCGGGCGCATCTGCCAGCGCGCCGTCTTCGCCTGGAGGCGCTTCTGGCCGTCCACCAGCGCGGCCTGCACCGACTCCATGGCGGCCTTCACCTTTCTCTGAACGAAGAATGTCGCGCCGAACTGCACCACGCCGAACGCGAGCACGCCGCAGAACGAACCCCAGCCGTAGCCCAGCACGTCGCCGTAGACCAGGCCGAAGCCAGTGCCCACGCCCGCCAGAACAGCCAATATAACGGTAAGCATTGCCTTTCCCCCTAAATTCCTTCACGATTCCGCGCCGAAGACGGCGGAGACGTCCATCTCCGAAAGATCGTGCACGAGCCAGTCGCAGCCCGTGAAGTCCTGGCGCACCACCATGTTGCGGTCGATGCCGAGGACGCGCATCCCGGCGGCCCTGCCGGCGGCGACGCCGGCCGAAGAGTCCTCCACCACAACGCACTCCGAGGCGTCCACATCGAGCTTCGAGGCGGCGGCGAGGTAGCTGTCGGGCGCGGGCTTGCCGCGCGAATAGTCCTCGGCGCCCAGCACGAACGCGATGTCCTCCGTCACGCCGCACAGCGCCGCGGCCTCCTCCACGTCACTGTGCGGCGAGCCGGAGACGATGGCGCACGGGGCGATGCGCGCCGCCTTGCGGAGGAAAGCGACGGCGGACGGTATCACAAGCTTCTCCGGATCTGTCGCGAGGCGAGCGTAGTACGGCCTCAGCTCGCAGGCGTCCTCGACGGGCTTCGCGGGCGGGAGAGCCGGGAAGGCGGAGTGGATGGCGGCGTGTATGTCCAGCCAGCTGTGGCCGAATACGATGTTCGCGATGGCGTCGGGCTCGGCCTTCTGGCCGTGGTCGGCGAGCCATTCGGAGATCGCGCGCGCCCACAGCATCTCCGAGTCGATCAGAGTGCCGTCGAGGTCGAAAAGGAAGGCGGCCGGCTTCATTGGTCTTTACCGCAGCACTTCTTGTACTTCTTGCCGCTGCCGCAGGGGCAGGGATCGTTCCGGCCCACCTTGGGCTCCTCGCGGCGGTAGGGCTTGCTCTCTATGACGCCGTCTATGAAGCGCCATTCGCCGTCGATGCGCTTGAAGTAGGAGTGCTCGCGGTGCTCGCACGTCTTGCCGCCGGCGGAGTAGCGCGCGAGGAAGTACACCATGCCCTCGTCGTCGCCCGGGCCGCCGCCCTCCGTCTCGAGGACCTCAAGGCCCTCCCATGTCGCGGAGCGCGACCACTCCTCGGTCTCTTCGCGCTTGAACTCTTCGCGCACGGCCTCGCCGGAGGAGTTGTAGAGGAAATCCACGTCGCACACGGCGTACGCGGAGTAGCGCGCGCGCATCAGCTCCGCAGCCGTCTCAGGCTTGCGCGCGCCCGACAGGACGGGCCCGCAGCACTCGCCGAACGTCTTGCCGGAGCGGCAAGGACATAATTCATCATTTTTCATGCCGATATTCTACCATATCCCAGCGGACATGTGAAGAGGGTATTTTGGATGGCCGGAAATCAATCCAGACCAGCAAGTTCCCACCCCGGACGGGCACGGGCCGAGAGGAACCCGTTCGCCGCCGCGTCGTTCGTGACGCTTCTGCCGTCCCAGACGAGCCTCTTCCGCCCCGCCCTGGCGGCCACGTTCCCCAGGAGCAGCGTCTCCGCGAGCGGCACGGAGTACCCGAAGCCCGTGTTCGCCTCGCGCC
>CAMOHV010000048.1 GCA_946615275.1 uncultured Verrucomicrobiota bacterium
GTGAGCGCCGCGGAGGACGCGCCGTCGAGGACGTCCTCCACCATCGCCTGCTTCTCCCGGTGGAGGTCGATGACGCGCTCCTCCACCGTGTCCGTGGCGATCAGCCTGTAGACCGTCACGGGGTTCTTCTGCCCGATGCGGTGAACGCGGTCCGCCGCCTGGTTCTCCACAGCGGGGTTCCACCAGGGGTCGAGCAGGATCACGTAGTTCGCAGCCGTGAGGTTGAGGCCCATGCCGCCCGCCTTGAGGGAGATGAGGAAGAAGTCCCCGTCGCCGCGCTGGAAGGAGTCCACAAGGCGCGCGCGGTCGGCGGCAGGGGTCTGCCCGTCAAGGTAGAGATGCGTCCAGCCCTGGTTCTCGACCTCCCTTCGGACGATCGCGAGGTAGTCGGTGAACTGGCTGAACACGAGGGCGCGGTGGCGGTTCTCCCTGAGGGAGGCGAGCAGCTCGAGGAGCGCGTCCATCTTGGCGGACGTCCTGGCGGCGTCGCCCAGGACGAGCGACGGATGGCAGCAGTAGCGCCTGAGGCGCGTCAGCTCCGCGAGTATCGAGATCCGGTTCGCGTCGCCGGCGGCGAGCGCGTCGAGCGCCATGCGGCGGCACGTCTCGTATCCGGCGCGCTCCTCTTCGCCGAGCATCACGGGGAGCGTGATCTCGGTCTTCTCCGGGAGGTCGTCGAGGACGTCGCGCTTCACGCGGCGCATGATGAACGGCGTCACGAGCCGCTTCAGGGCGGGCGTGGCGCGTCCGTCCGACGTGAAACGGCGCTGGAAGTCGCCGATGGACCCGAGGAGGCCCGGGTTCAGGAAATCGCTTATGCTCCAGAGCTCGGAGAGCCTGTTCTCCACTGGGGTGCCGGTGGCGGCCACGCGGAACCTGGCCTTGAGCCTTCGCGCGGCCTTCGCGCGCTTGGACTCCTCGTTCTTTATCGCCTGCGCCTCGTCAAGCACAACGCCGTTCCACTCCCGCGCGGTGAACTGCCTCTCGCGCGAGACGATTAGGCCGTACCCGGCCACCACCACGTCGCCGGGGCCGGCGGCGTTCACGGCGTCCATGGCGTCGGCCTTCTCGTCCCACGCCATGAAGACGCGGAGCGTCGGCGCGAACCGCGCGAGCTCGCTGCGCCAGTTGCCGCACACCGAGGCGGGGGCCACCACGAGCGACGCGCCGGCGTGCGAGCGCTCCAGGAGGAGCGCGATCACCTGCACCGTCTTGCCGAGGCCCATGTCGTCCGCAAGGCACGCACCCATGCCGCACGCCGTCAGGCGCGACAACCACTCGTACCCCACGCGCTGGTACGGGCGCAGCTCGGCCTTGAGGCGCGGCGGCGGATCGACCTTCCGCTCGAAAGTCTCGTGGATCTTCGAGATGCGTTCCTCCATCGGCTCGGGAAGCGAAAGCTGCGAATCGCCGTCGCCGTCCGAGAACGCGCCGTCAAGCATCGGCAGCGCCGCCGGCGGCACTTCGATGGCCTGGCCCTTCACCCTGCCGGCCGACTCAAGCGCCTCAAGCCGCTTCACGAGCGCCGACGACAAACGCAGATACGCCCCGTCCCCGAACGGCACGAACTCGCCCTTGCGCTCGCGGAACGCCTTTATGAGCTCCACGATTGAGCATCGCCTTCCGTCGTCGAGGTGGAACTCCCCCGAGACGGAGAACCAGAAATCCACGCCCCCCACGGCGGAAAGCCTGGCCCCGCCCGGCTTCGGGGCTACGACTGAGAGCCTCCTCCCCTTGCGCCATTCGAGGCGCACTGCGCCGCCGAGCCCCTTCAGCGCCGCCAGGGCCTTGAGCGCGTGGAGCGTCGAGTCTATGCGCCATTCGCCGTCCTCGACGCACCAGGAATCGAACTCCTCCAGGGCGGCGCGCACATTGTCCGCCGCGGCCTTCTCTGCGGCGAGGTCGCGCACCAGCACGGCGGAGCGCCCCCTCTGCGCCACAAGGCGCTCGGGCTGCCCCGCGCCCGGCACGAACACCAGGTCTAGCCCGGCGAGCGGGCGCACGCGCAGGGCGAGCGAAAGGACTTCGTCCACGAACTCTATCCGCACGAGTGGCGTGGCGTCGCCGGGGACCCGCTCGAGATCCGCGCCGCCGCCCATGGCCGAAAGCTCACCCTGGATGGGCGCGAGCGCGCCCATGCGCGGCAGAAGCGACCGCATCGCGCCCACGCCCTCCTTGGGTATCGTGATCGTCCCGGCCTTCCCGAACGAGGAGAACACCTCCATCAGCGCGAGGGTGGACTTGGAAAACCGGTAGAAGAAGAACTCCCGCTCCCCGTCCCCCACCCTTATCGCGTAGTCGCTGCCATGCACCTTGAGGCACCACGGCGCCACGGAGATCGCGAGCCCGCCGTCCTCGGTGGACTTCACCGCCAGCGGCAGGTCGCGCTTCTCGAGCGCGATCGGCTCCCAGCACAGCTTGGAGTCGTAGAAACCGCGCGTCAGCATGTCATGCCCGCAAAGCGGCTCCAGCACGTCGGCGGTGGCCTCCGGCGACGACAGGCCGTGCGGATTCGCCTTCTGGAGGGCGGCGAGCACCTCGCGGTCCACATCGCCCAAGATGGACGCATACTTGTCCGAGGTGAGCGCCTTGAACGTCATCTCCCTGTCGTTCGATCCGTCGTCGGACCCGCGCGGGCCGCGGAAAGACGGCTTTATCTGGACGCAATGATACACCCCCTCCGGGACTATCTCCTCGGGATCGTCGCCCATCCCCTCGTCGGCATTGCACATGGCGTCGAGGTGGAGCATCCACACGATCCTGCCCGACTTCGCCTTCTCCTCCTTCGGCGCCTTGCCCGCGTCGGGGAGGCATTTGTCGAACGCCTCCACAACTAGCTTCCACGGGTTAGCCGTCTTCTCGTAGGGCTTGAACCACGCGCCGCCGCGCTCGGTGATCTGCGCGGCAAGGCGCTCGGCCGCGTCGGCGTCGGCCCCGGCGAACGTCCACCCAAGCACGGAAAGGTACAGCCCGGCGAGGGTGGGGCAGCCGTTCTGGAACGCCTTCTCGGCAAGCTCCAACGCGAAATGCGAGCGCTTCTCGGCCTCATCGCGGCCGAGGCCCGAGGCGAGGGCGCGGGCGAGCAGACCCGATTCGCACATGGGCGAGCACCAATCCGCCCCATGATTGCGGTACATCCCGATGTGATTCGGCGTCAGGTTCAGGAACTCGGCGGAGTTCTCCATGCGCCCGTCGAAATATCCATCTGCGGAGCAGGGCAGATTCGATCTGAACTTCTCGTTGTATGGGCACAGCTTCGACACCAGGCGCGCAAGCCGCGTCTTGACGGGCTTGGCGAACAGCATCAGGAAGATGGAGAGCAGGTAGGCGGCGGGCATCGAGAGCACCACCGTCTCGTTGCGCCTAGTGCCGGAGCCCATGAACGTGTCCATGAAGGCGGTGTGCCGCGCGGCGGCGGCGATGTCGCCGCCCTTCAGCGCGATGCAGGCGGAGAGGAAGAACTTGACGTCCTGGCTGGCCGCGCGCCCCGTGACCACGTCGAGCCAGTCGAACCGGCCCGTCCACGCGCAGAGCGCCATGTACTCGATCGCGTCGTACTCTTGCTGGAACCATAGCGCCCCGGAGCGCCGCTTGCGCCAGCTCCGCAGGACCGGCGTCGGGTCCAGCCCCTTGGAGAACATGATCGACGAGAGTATGCGGAACACATGGTCACCCGTCCCCACCGGGAAGTCCATCTCCGGGACCGCGCCGCCGTCGCCAAGCAGATTGGCGAACATCACGAACGCGTCCCATAGGGCGTCGTCGGGATACCATGTGTTCTTCGGAACGCTGAAGTTGCCCGCCCCCTCCATGAGGGACCAGAGCAGCAGCAGCACATCCTTCCTCGACGCCCTTACCGAGTAGTAGTCGCGCTCCTTCGCCACCCAGCCGCTGCGGAACCCATCGGCGAGCAGTTCGCGCGCGGCGGCGAAGTCCAGGCCCTTGGCCAGCGCGTATCGGCGCGAACCGACCGTCTGCACATCCAGCGCCACGCGGAGGACGCCCTTGTCCACGAGGTTCAGGCACGCCCTGTCCAAGAGCCCCGGCGTCGCTTTCGCATGGTCGTGCTGCGAGCCAAGATAGATCAGGTCGCCGATCTTCCACTCCGCCCTGTAGAAGGCGAAATAGAAGAGCAGCCTACGCTCGTAGCCAGAAATCCAATGAAGTTCGTCTTTGCCCAGTTTCATTTCACTTCAAGAAAATGCCGGTGCCCTTTCCGTCGCCGCCCACGTTCAGGACGCCCGGCCCCGCGAGGTTCGCGCACGGGATCGTCCCTGCCACGGCGGGCGCGCCGCCGCCGAGATCGGCGGAATAGCGGCCGAGGCGCTGCTTCGCGCCGTCGATGTAGAGGAAGCCGATGCGCTGCTCGAATTTTGCGTCCGTCCCGGAGATGCCCAGGACAAGCCGGCCGCCTTCGTCAAGATGCACGTTCGCGTGCTTGCCCAAGGCCTTCGCCTGGCGGATCTCAAGGGCCGCGCCGGCATTGGCCGCCTTGTTCGAGACGATTACGGTCTCCGCCCCAAGCCAGCTTGTGTTCGGGCAGAACGCGAGCTTGCCCTCGTTCACGATGATGTCGCCCGTGGAGGACACCGCGCGGTTCGTGAAGACGAGCGTCGAAGCGCCGAGCTTGCCGATCGACACCGGGCCCACGAAATCGCCCTTCTGTCGGCACGGATAGTATGCCCCGTTGTTGTCCTCCCTCCGAGTCTCGATCGTCTGCTCCACCCAGAACGTCGCCTTCTCGCCGGAGTTCGTGATGCAGGACGCTGTGCTCTTCAGCTCAAGCGAGCCTATCTTGTTGTCGTGTCCGCACAGGTCTACAAAGCAGTTGATGCTCCATATCCACAATGGCGACGTTGTGTTCAGCGCGTAGTCGCAGTTGAGAAGAACCCTCGTGTCGCTGCCGTACTTGAGGCATATCTCGTTCCCCAGCGAATTGCCGGGGGCGCGAAGATCGTATGTGATGTTGTAATGCTGGCCGCTGGCCAGCGTCATCTTGCCGTTGAAGCGCATTATGCTGCGGCCGGCGCCGCTCAAGTACGACCACCCGCCTATCGAGACGGGCTCGTTGAACTCCACGAGGGCGTTCTGCCCAACCGCGAAGCGCGTGCCGCCCGAGAATGTCACGGGCCCGTTGAACACGTTCGTCGTGCCCGCGTTGAAATTGAGGACGCCCGACGCCGTTCCCAGCGTCGCGTTCATCCCCGCATCGAACTCGCCGCCCGCGAACTCCGCCTTCGCCCCCTTCTGCAGCACGAGCTTCCCGCCGGCGCCGCCGAAGGCGTTGCTCCCCGCCACGTGCACTGGGCCCGTGGCCACGGTGATCTCGGCGATGGTCGTGGAGTTCGTCGCATGGAGGATCAGGCTTCCCGCGCCGGTCTTCTTCACGGGGACTTTCAATCCATAGTCCATGAGCGGGCCATACATCCCTAGCGACGCGCCGTCCGCGACATCCCACGTCTGCGGCGCGCGCACCTCCAGCGGCGTGGAAATCGAATAGCTGCGCGCGCCGGATTCGGCCCCAGCGCACGAGATGCCCCCGCCCAGCACGCCGATGCGCGCTGCCGCGCCGCCAGGCGCCACATCCACGTCGCACTCTCCGTTGAAGCGCAGCCCCGTGAAGACGTATCCGTCGGAAACGACCACGCGCCCCCCCTTGCCCGCCTCCTCGGGCTCCGAGAAGATGGGCGTGATCGCCCCCGATTTCAGGAACGCCACAATGTCGTCCTGCCAGTTGGCGGCGGTGCCCATGTCCTCGTCCCCGGATCCAGTCCACACCGCTTCCGTCGTGAGGTCCTGATGCCCTGCGCCCATCGAATAGACTAATCCAGACCCGACAAGGCAGTCAAGCGGGATAGCATCCCCGGGCGAAGGATTGTCCCTCCCCGTGTACACCTTCGCCGCAAGAGGCGTGCCGCCCACCTGGAAGCGCATGGCTGTGAGCCCCGTCCCCGCCGGAACCGGGAATCTGGCGTCGGACGCAAGATCGAGTCGTTCCACGGACAGCGGGAACGGCCACACCGCCTCGGAGCCGAGCTCCAGCTCCGCGCCCTGCCCGACCACGATGTTCGTGACTCCCCGCAGCCCGCCGCCGCCATACATCGATGCGCTCCGCCATGCGAACTTCGCCCCGGGCGCCACCTCGATGGTGTCGACGTTCGGGAACGCGTTAGTGCCGTTCACCACGAAAGTCCCGTTGGAGACCGTTATCGACCCGCTCATCGTCGCGATGCGCCCGAATCCCTTGCCGCCGTTGTCGAAGGTGGAATACGTGTAGTCGCCGCGCGGCCACCAGACGAGCGCGATCTTCTGCTCGTAGCAGGCGTCGCATACGGTGTCCGCCGTGGAGCGCATCGTCAGCCGCGAGCCCGTCCCAGTGCCGCCCAGCACGCGGTGCCCCTGCATGTTGCGCCAGTCCCACTTGGTGACGCAGGCGTCGCCCTTCGAATAGTCGATGCGGTCGATCATGAAATTGTGGTTCTGGAGGTTATATACACTTCGTCCGTTCTCGCAGTAGCCGAAGGAGCATATCGCGTTCGTGCCGAACGCGTTGTCCGCCTCGGCGAAGGTGTTGCGGTAGGAGCAGTGGTAGCGCTCGAATTCGTTCTCGGAGGAATACCAGCGGACAGAGCCGGTGCCGCCGGCGGTGGAGTTGCCGACATCCATGTTCTTGGCCACGACCTTCTTCTTGAAATGGAAGGTTCTGTTGTAGTCGCCGCCCACATAGCAGTATAGACTCCCCTTCGGCATGTTGATCGTGGCGTCCACGGTGATCGTCTTGGTCGAAGAGCCCGGAACGACAAGCCTCAACGCCAGCACGCCGCCGTCCGGAGCCTCCGTGATCGCCCCGGTCAACGTCACCGTCACGTTCGAAGCGCAGAGGTTGGCGTTGCCCTGCGCGCCGACGGTGGCGGTGTTCTTGTCCACGAGGATCGGATACGCGAAGGTACCACTCGCACACAGATACAGCTTTCCATACGTCGTCGTCCCGTTCGACGCGAGATGCACAGGCTCGGACGACGTGCCGAGCGCGGTCATGCTCCACGCGTCGATGTACCCGTTGGATATCACCGTGCCGCCGGAGTAGGTGTTTGCGGCGCGAAGCGCCAGACGCCCCGCGCCGAGCTTGCAGAGCGCGCCCGTCCCGGAAATGACGCCGGCTATCGAGACGGGCTTTCCGGTCGTCTCGATGGAGAGCGTTCCGTCGGAAAGCGCGATCCCCGACGTGATCGAGACCTCGGCCGCGCCGGAGAACACGGCCTTGTCGCCCGCGCCGGGCGTGCCTGTGGACGGCAACCAGTTCGCGGAGTCGTTCCAGTTCCCCGCCGCCCCGCCGCCGGTCCAGGTGTATGATCCGGCGTGCGCGCAGAAAAAGAGCGCCCACATAGTGGACGAAACAACCGCTACGCTTCCTTTGATTGTCATTTGCGTTCTCTAATTTGAGGTTTTGGGATGTACGCCGACAAAGCCATGCCTTGCTTCCAACATACAATGCGCGTATCATATCATAGACACGCCGACTTTTCAAGACGGAAACACTTGAGGAATTGAGAATTGAGAATTGAGAATTTGTGGGAGGGCCGCGCCTCGCCCGTCCGCAACGCGCGGCGTGGTCAATGAATGCCGCACGCCGCGGTCAGCAGTTCCTCGACACTTCGCGCGAGCTTCAGGACAGGCCAGAGACGCCGCCAGCGCGGCATGTCGCGCC
>CAMOHV010000049.1 GCA_946615275.1 uncultured Verrucomicrobiota bacterium
AGGACGCCCTTCTCCTCGGCAACGCCGCCCAGCTGGTGCCGGGCGTGGAGCTCGTGTGGGATCCAAAGAGGCGCGTCATCGCCAACTCGCCCGAGGCCACGCAGACCCTCTATCCAAAATACCGCGACGGCTGGACCCTTCCCGGCCTCGCGTGACGTGGTCTGGGAACTATAGCGCCCATGCCTTCGCCGGCCGTCTTTCAACGGCCGGAAGGCTCGCTGTTGGGGAACTTTACGCGGAAGCGGGCCATCATGTCCTCCAGCATGCGCGAGGGGAACTCGGCGTATGCGGCGCGCATCTCGGCAAGCGTGCGGGGGGCCTTGGATGCGTCGGAGATGCATTCGAGCATGAGCGACTGCACCAGAAGATGCCTCAGCTCGCGGCGGGCGAGGGGATCGGTGGAAAGCGACAGGCCGCGATGCGCCCAGTAGAGGGAGCTCGCGTAGGGATGGGTCCAGTCCTGCTTGCCATAGTCGGAGTCGATGGCCGACATGAGCGCCGGATCGAGCTTGAGGCCCGACCAGTCGCCGGAGGCGCGGGCCGACTCCACCTTGCCTTTCCAGGCGGAGCGATAGTATGGGGAGGCGTCATCGAGGGAGCCGCCGATCTTCGCGAGGAATAGCCAGGCTATCTCGCGGTGGAGCGTGCCGTCGCTTGGATTGAGGCGGAGCCCGTCGTCGCGGAGGAGCTTGAGGCCGGCCTCGACCCAGCGCCAGCGATCCTCCGGGGTGGGCATCATCACCGACACGTTGTACGCGAGGTTCCACGCCGCATAAGACCACACCTCCGGGGTGTGCGGCTCAAGGAACGTGAGCCACGCCGCGAGCTGCGCGAGCTCGGCGTAGCGCCCGGAGTCCTGAAGGCGCTCCGCGCGGAACCACACCACCTCCGCCGCGATGCTGCGGAAGCCGCCCAGAAGCGCGATCACGAGATCGGCCTGGGGGGAGGGGGAATTGAGAGTTGAGAATTGAGAATTGAGAATTTTGGGGGACGATTCGGAAGAGCGGGTGGTGAAATGGGAGAACGACTGCAGATACGCCGCAAGGGCGGCGCAGAGGATGTAGACAGGCAGAAGGATCATGGAGGCGAAATGGTTCATGGCATTTCCAGGAAGCCGCTTTCGGCCAGCTTTTCGAGGGTGAGGGAGGACTGGGAATTGAGAGTTGAGAATTGAGAATTGAGAATTTCAGGAGAAGATTCGGAAGAGCGGAGGGCGTATTTTCCGAGGACGTCGGATTCGAGGTTCACGAGGGAGCCGGTGACGAGCTGGCCCAGGTTCGTATCGGAGGCTGTGGTGGGGATGATGTCCACGGAGAACCAGTCTTCGCCAAGGCCGGTGACGGTGAGCGAGACGCCGTTCACCGCGATGGATCCCTTCAGGACGGTCGCTGCGGCGATGGCGCGGGGGCAGCGGAACTTGAGGCGGAAGTCGCGTCCGGAAGGCGTCTTCGAAATGAGCGAGCCCGTGCCGTCCACATGGCCCTGCACGACGTGTCCGCCGAAGCGGTCGCCCACTCGCAGGGCGCGCTCGAGGTTCACACATGCGCCGGGCGCGAGCGAGCCGAGGGTGGAGCGGCGGGCGGTCTCCTCCAGGACGTCGGCCGTGAAGCGCGTGGAGTCGTGGCGGGCGACGGTGAGGCAGACGCCGTTGACGGCCACTGATTCGCCGTCGGAGAGCTCAGGCGTCCAGGGGGTGGACGCCTCGATCTCCACTACGCGGGAGCGCCCGTATGAGATGCGGCGTACCTTGCCGATCTTCTCAATGAGCCCGGTGAACATCGGATACCTCTTTGAATTGAGAATTGAGAATTGAGAATTGAGAATTGGAAAGACGGTTCGGGGCGGCAGCCACGGGGCCAGGGCGGCGCACGATGATCGTGCGGGCGGCGGGCGAGGCGGCGCGGCGGTTCCATTCGCGGAACATGGGGAAATAGTCGGCGGGGAAGACAAGGGAGCGGTCGCGGCGGACGAGGCGGCGGACCGTGACGTGCAGAAGGCCGTCGGAGTCGATCCGCGAGGCGGCTTCGTGGTAGAGGAGCCAGACGTCGCAGCGGCCCGATGGGTCGGTGAACAGGAAGGACTCGGGCAGATGCTCGATCTCGGTCCAGCCCTTCGGGAACACGACTTCGTAGGAATCCATCTCAGGGGACTTGCCGCCGATGGAGAACGGCGTCTTGCGCGACGAGCCTGAGACTCCGAACGGTGCGGAGGAGAAGTCGGGTATTGTTACGCTCATCGTCCCCTTCTGCACGACGGCGAACCCCTCGACGTATGCGGAGAATGACGTCTCGGCGGGATAGGACTCGACATCGGTGACAAGCTCCTTCGTGGCGGTGGCGTTCTGCGAGAGTTCGCCGACGAGCTGCTGGTAGAAGCGGCTGCGCATCTCGGGCAGCATCTCGGTGAAGCGCTTGCGGAATCCGCCCACGCCGGCGCCGTAGAGGTAGTTGGTCACGTCGAAGTCGACGCTGCCGTTGTCGCGCACGGTCATGAGGCAGCGGTTGTCGGCAAACGACGACCAGAGGGAATTGAGAATTGAGAATTGAGAATTGAGAATTGAGAATTGGGAATTGGAGATTTGAGGATTGAGATTTGAGGATTGGGAATTGGAAGTTGAGGATTTGAAATTGGAAGTTGAGGATTTGAAATCTGAAATCTGAAATTTGAAATTTGATTCGTGGGCGGGGATCACGCCGAAGGATGCATCGGGGATGGAGAGGAACGGCTCGTCGACATGCGAAGACGCCTCTGGGGGAGTGTACTCGTTCTCGCGGCCGAGATGGAACACATGCCGTTCGCCGCCGAAGGCGAGGAATCCGAAGATGCCGGGGAAGCCGCCTTCGCGCATCTCGGCGCGGATGACAAGTGAGTCGAACCATTCGGGGAACGGGACGGCGCGGCGCATCTCTACGCGGAGGGGATCGCCGCGCGGAACGTTGTCGGCCAGGACGAAGGAACAGTCGAAGCCAAGCGCCTCGAGCATCGTGAAGAAGAGGTTCATGTAGTCGGCGGAGGATGCGTAGCCGTCCGAGAGGGCGCGATCCGGCGGAGAGAAGGCGCGGTCGAAGGGAAGCTCGAAGAGGCCGGGTCCGGTGACGCGGACATGGTGGGCGAGGTAGGTGCGGACGGCTGAGATCTTCTCGGCCGGGGTGCTGGCGGCGATTGCGCAGTCGGCGGCGATGCGGCGCGCGGAGGAAGAGCCGGCCGCGCGCGCGGCGGCGAGAGCGTCGGAGAGCTCGCGGGCGTATGACTTGAAGTCGGCCGCCGAAATGCGCACTGTGCGCCGCCAGAGCTCGGCGGCGGGCTGGGAGGGTTCGTCGGGGATGCGCGGCGGACGCACGGCGGTCCAATGGAATTGAGAATTGAGAATTGAGAATTGGGAATTGGAGGGCGCTGCTGCGCCGCCGCCGGTCTCGGCGAAGACGAAAGGCATGTCCTTGGGGACGTGGAGTTCGATGTCGATGCAGTCGATGGGCTGCGTGCCGTCAAGGGCCGAGAGCTGCGTGAAGGCGACGGGCGAGTTCGTGACGTCCACCCTCAAGACGTACTTGACGACGCTCCCGATCTCGACGCCCGGCAGATTCACGACCATCTGCTTGGAGGCCGGATAGCGCGGCGCGGAGGCGGCCCAGGAGCAGTCCATCTCGTTGATCTCCCTGGGCGAGACCGCGAACACCTTGCCGTTCTTGTTCGAGACCGTGGCGCTGACGAGCTCCATCGCGCGCGTGCACGGCGCGTAGGAGAACTTGAGCTCCGCGGAAAGCTGCTTTCCGCGGTATGTGAGCACCTCCTTCTCGACGATGTTCGTCGAGACCCATGACTTCGGGGACTTGAAGTGCTTGACCGTGCGGTCGAGGATCGTGCGCACGTTCGCCTCGTCGTTCTCGGACTTTGCGAACACGGCCTTCGCTCGCTCCGCCGTCTCCACCTCCTTGCGGGCGTTGCGGAGGTCGTCGTATGCCTTCACGTCGAACTCCACCGCGGAGAGGTCGAGGCGGCGGCGGACGGCGAGCCTGCCGCCGGCGAGGCGCATCGAGCGGACGAAGGAGTAGCCGGGGACGTTGGTGACGGCGACGTCCGGCGGCAGAGCGCGGATGGGCCCGAGGGAGTCGCCCAGGGAGAGTGTGAGCGTCTCGTCCGCGCCGCAGGTGGAGGCGAGGGCGAGCGGGAAACGACGCGTCTCAAGGGATGTGGAGCCGTCGAGGATCATGTCGGCCAGGTTCAGCGAGCAGGTGAGAAGCGGGATGGAGAGCTCGTCGCGCATGATGCCATTGAGGACGCGGGAGGGGAGCTTCGCGGTTAAGTGGGCCGAAAGCGGTCGTTCGGTGTCGCGGAGATCGGAGGGCTCGATGTCAAGGGCGAGGAGTTCGGCGCCGGAGGCCATTCTGCGGAGGAAGCCCTCGAACTGCCGGCGACGCTCAAGGGGCTTCTTCTTGAGGAAGGAGTGGCGGAAGGCGTTGTCGTTGAGGCCGCCGAAGCGGAGGTCCGCGGAATAGAGGATGTCGCCGTCGGGAGATAGGGACGCGGTGGCGGAGACGGAGAGGCGGTTCTCCTCCACAGACGGTACGGGGGACGTGCGGAGGATGTCGCCGTCAGGGCGGGCCACAAGATAGGATTTGTTCGAGAGGTAGGCGGGGAAGAGATCGCGGGTGGATTCATCGGTCGGGTCCATCAGCGTATAGCCGCCCTTCTCCGCCACGGCCACAACGGCGTGGTTGAAGTACGGGATGGGGACTTCGGCGTCCATCTTCGCGCCGGCGTGGATGAGGACTGGATAGGCGGGGAGACCGGCGATGCGGAGAAGCGCCACGAGGAGGGCGGCCTTGTCGCGGCAGACGCCGTAGCGGTTGTCGAAGGTGATGTCGACGTCGTGTGGCTCGTAGCCGGGGGCGTCGTCCTCCAGAGTGAGGCCCATGTAGCGGATCTCTTGCGAGACGAACTTGAACACGGCGCGCGTCTTGGAGGTCGCGTCGGGGCAGTCCTTGACGAGCGACCGGACGAGGTTCGTCATGGCGGGGGTTGTCTTCGAAAGGTGCGGCGCGCAGAGAGACCAATACCAGCGGGAGACGGTCTGCCAGTCTGGGACGGTGGAGAGGCGGAGCGCCTGGACGCAGCGGGAGAGCGGGGGCATGTCCGGCTCTGGGAACGCCTGGGGGACGTCGCGGGCGGTCCATGCGAGGCGCGTGTAGCCGTCGGGGAGTTTGACGGGGGGCGATTGGACCACGGTGTCCTTGAATGGATGGCGGAGAACGGCCTTGGCGACGGGAAGGGACGGTGGCTGGTCCACCGTGACGACGGTGGAGAGGATTGGGGCAGTGTATTCTAGGAGCGCGGCGTCCGCCCAGGCGTTCTTCATGCGGGCCTTGCGCGTGCGGCGGGAGAACACGACGTGGCGTATCTCGCCCACTGCCAGGCCGGGCACTGCGCAGGAGATCTTCTTGTCCATTGGGTCGACGATGTTGGCCGACATGGACGAGTTGTCGGTGGCGATCTTCAGCGTCTTGGCGAAATCGACGGCGCGCACCGCGCCGTTCGTGCCCACGATCTCAATGGTGTGGATCGTGGCGTCGCCATAGCGGGCATTGTATGAGAGCGAGACGGATGCGTGCGCACGGCGGCCCTTCTCCGTAAGTATCTTCACCCATTCGTCGTCCCAGGTGACGTCGCTGCCGTCGGGCTCGTAGCGCGTATGGATGCGGTCCTCGATCGTGACGGAGTCGGCGTCTGGGAAGCGCGAGGACGTGGCGGACGAAGCGGCCGAGAAGACGACGGCCGGGTCGGCGGGCGCGACAAGCGCCGCGGCGGAAGCGAAGATCAAGGAGAATGCCAGCATGGCGGCGCCGCTATCTTCAGATCTCCGAAAGGATCCGCGCGCGCTGCTCGGCGTGCTCTTCGGCGGTGATCGCCCCCATGTCTAAGAGAGCCTTCAGTTTGCCAAGACGCGAGGCGAGATCGGCCACCGGAGCGGCGGCAGCGGGAGCGGGTTCGCTCGTAGAACGGGCAGCCTGCCCGTTTCCATCCAAAGGAGCGGCAACAGGCTCTGGCGCGGACGCTGGCTCAAGCACAGGAGCAGGTTCACTAGTAGAACGGACAGCTTGCCCGTTCCCCTCCTCCGCCGCGGGCACTGGCTCAGGGGCGGGCACTGGCTCAAGCGCAGGAGCAGGTTCGCTCGTAGAACGGGCAGCCTGCCCGTTCCCCTCCTCCGGCGCGGGAGCGGGCACTGGCGCGCTAGTAGAACGGGCAGCTTGCCCGTTCCCCTCCTCCGGCGCGGGAGCGGGCGCTGGGGCGGGAGCAGGCGCGGGGGCCGGAGCGGCCGACGTAATGCCCGAGGCAAGCTTCAGGCCGGGCTTGAGCTGCGGCTTGGGCGGCAGCTTGAGCGAGCCGGGCTTGAACATCGGCTTGCCGGACGGGGCCTGCGCGGCCGGCACGGCGACAATCGCGCCGCACTGGCATTTCACCTTCTTCCCGGCAAGGGAGTTCATCACGAAGATCGACTTGCCGCATTCACTGCACGTTACATTCATTGTTCTTCTCCTTGCTTCTTTCGTTCGCCGCCGCGACGGGCGGACGTTCTTTCAAATCACATGGCGGCGGCGAGGGCGGCGCCGAACTCCGAGCACTTCACCTCCGTCGCGCCCTCCATCTGGCGGGCGAAATCGTAGGTGACCGTCTTGGCGGCGATCACCTTGTCCATGGCGGCGATGATCTTGTCGGCGGCCTCGGTCCAGCCCATGTAGCGGAGCATCATCTCGCCGGAGAGGATGAGGGATCCGGGGTTCACCTTGTCCAGGTTGGCGTATTTCGGCGCGGTGCCGTGCGTGGCCTCGAACACCGCGACGCCAGTCTGGTAGTTGATGTTCGCGCCGGGGGCGATGCCGATGCCGCCAACCGTGGCCGCGAGCGCGTCGGAGACGTAGTCGCCGTTGAGGTTCAGGGTGGCGATCACGTCGTATTCGGCGGGACGCGTGAGGATCTGCTGGAGGAACGCGTCGCAGATGCAGTCCTTCACCGTGATGGCGCGGCCCGTCTTCGGGTTCTTGAACTCGCACCACGGGCCGTCGCCGATCGTGGCGGCGCCGTAGTCGCGCTTCGCGAGGGCGTAGCCCCAGTCGCGGAACGCGCCCTCGGTGAACTTCTGGATGTTGCCCTTGTGGACGAGCGTCACGGACTTGCGGTCGTTCGCGATGGCGTAGTCGAGCGCGGCCTTGACGAGACGCTCGGTGCCCTCGCGCGAGACGGGCTTGATGCCGATGGAGGCCGTCTCGGGGAAGCGGATCTTCTTCACGCCCATCTCCTCGAGCAGGAACTTCTTCACCTTCTCCACCTCGGGCGTGCCGTTCATCCACTCGATGCCGGCGTAGATGTCCTCGGTGTTCTCGCGGAAGATCACCATGTCGGTGAGCTCGGGGTGCTTCACCGGCGAGGGCACGCCCTTGAACCAGCGCACGGGGCGCAGGCACACGTAGAGGTCGAGCTGCTGGCGCATCGCCACGTTGATGGAGCGGATGCCGCCGCCGACTGGCGTGGTTAGCGGACCCTTGATGGAGACGAGGTATTCGCGGCAGGCGTCGAGCGTCTCCTGCGGGAGCCAGGTGTTCGGGCCATACACCGCGTTGGCCTTCTCGCCGGCATA
>CAMOHV010000050.1 GCA_946615275.1 uncultured Verrucomicrobiota bacterium
GTGCGCGTGCACGTGCGCGATGGCTGAGCCGGAGGACGACGACGATCGTCCGCGCGCGCCGGTGGACATCAAGGCGGCACTGGCGCGCCTCCCGCGCTCCAACACGTCGTCCGACGGGCTCGTGCGCGTCGTGGCGGCGGACGTCCCGGGCGACGAGATAGGCTTCCGCGCGCCCATCCTCAACTTCGCGATGCGCGAGGTGCGCGCGCTCGCCTCCACGTACAAGATCGCCGCGCCCAAGGTGCGCGAGCCCGCGATAACGATCTACGCCATGGATGGGCGCACGAACGACACGCGCGTCGTCTCGCGCTCGCGCAGGAGGAAGGGGATCGTCGAAACGCGCATCTGGCTGCCGTCGCCGGGCTACTCCGACCTCGAGCTTCTGCGCGTGGCGGTGGCCACGGCATATCTGCGCGCATGTTCGCTGGACTTTCCGGAGTGGGTGGTGCAGGGGCTCATGCGCGGGACGGACGTGGTGGTGGCGCACGAGGACGTGCGCTTCGTGCTGAAGCTCTGGAGCGGGGCGCGTCTGCCGTTCTTCCCTGCGCTGTGCACGGACCTCAGGGCGGCGCGCGGGAGGGGCGGCGCGCTCGCGGGGTACATTGTTGGGTGGATGAAGGAGAAGAAGCTCATAGACGTGTGGCGCAGGCGCTTCGCCGCCGGCGAGAAGTGGGACGGGAGGCGGCTCGCGGAGGATCTGACGGGCGAGAAGGAGCCAGTCATGCAGGACAGGGCGAACGACGAGCGGCTTGTGCGCCTCACGAACAGCGTCCTCTCCCCTGGCAGGGCCAGTCCGTGGGATCTTACGGTTTTTTCTTCGCGCCTCTTGCTTTATCCGCCGTTTTTTGACAAAATATATGGTGCCAACCGCACATGCTGCACCTTCGCCGAGGCGATCGACCTCGTGGAGGGGCGCCCGGAGATCCGCCGGGCGGCGTTTCGCAAGGCCCGCGAAGTGCCGCTCTACGCGATAGGGCGCGGGGACGAACTGGCCGCCGCGGCCTTCGCCTACCGCGACTTCCTCCTGGCGCTCTCTCAGGAGAAGGAGGGCCCGGAGCGCTGCAGGGCGCTTCTCGCGAAGGCGCAGGAGATGTGGCGGAAGGCGACGGAAAAAGTGGATTTCGATGAAGACTGAAAAGACGATAACGGGCGAAGTGGACCCGGACGTGCTGGACTACACGGTGGGCGACGATCCTGTGCTGGACCGCGCGCTCGTCCTATGGGACTGCCTTGGAACGGCGGCCCATGTTACGATGCTCTCGGAGATGCCGGTGGAGCCGCCGGTGGTGACGAAGGACGAGGCGGCGAAGGTGCGCGCGGCGCTCGCGGCCGTCGTGCGCGATCCGTCGTTCGAGGTGAGGGAGCAGGACCAGGACGTCCACATGGCGGTGGAGACGCGCCTCACGGAGGAGCTTGGCGATCTCGGGCGCAAGATACACACGGGGCGCAGCCGCAACGACCAGGTGGCGGTGGACGTGCGCCTGCACATCAAGGACGAGCTTCTCGGCCTGGAGGGGGAGGTGTGCGACCTCGCGGCGGCGCTCGTGGCGTTCGGCCGCGCGCACGATCGCGTCCCGCTCGTCGGGCGCACGCACCTGCAGCCGGCGATGCCGAGTTCAGTTGGCGTGTGGGCGACGGGCCACGCGGAGATGATTCTGGACCAGATGGAGAACCTTGAGGCGGCGTACAGGATCAACGATCTATGCCCGCTCGGATCCGCCGCGGGGTATGGGGTGCCGCTGCCGCTCGACAGGCGGAGGACGAGCGACCTGCTGGGCTTCGCGCGTCCGCTCCACAACGTGTTCGGCGCGTCGATGGCGCGCGGCGAGGACGAGGCGGCGCTCCTCTCGGCGCTGGCGCAGACGATGGCGGCGCTTTCGCGCCTCGCCGAGGACATGATACTCTTCTCCATGCCGGAGTTCGCCTACTTCAAGCTGCCGCGCGCGTACTGCACCGGATCTTCGATCATGCCGCAGAAGTACAACCCCGACGTGCTGGAGCTGGTGCGCTCCAAGACCGCGCAGGTGCTGGGGCTCCAGACGGCGGCGCTTTCGCTTCTGCACGCCATGCCCGGCGGATACAACCGCGACCTGCAGGACTGCAAGGGGCTCTACATGAAGGGCCTCTCCATCACGCGCGCCACGCTCAGGATCCTCGCGAAGATGGTGGCGGGGATGGAGGTGGACGAGGCGGCGCTCCGCCGCGGGTTCATCCCGGGGGTGTTCGCGACGGACGCCGCGCTCAGGCAGGTGGCGGCGGGCGTGCCGTGGCGCACGGCGTACCACGACGTGCGCGACCATCTCGAGAGGCTGTCGTCGGAGGATCCCGACGCGGCCGTCGCCGCGAAGACGCACATGGGCGCGACGGCCGGGCTGGACTACGGGCTCTACGACGGCAGGATCGCGGCGGCGAGGGAGGCGGCGCGCGCGCGCCGCTCGGCGCTCTTGAAGTGCATAGCGGAGCTTCTGCCGGACGAACCGCAGGAGAGGTGAATCCAGGCTGCAATCTATCAACCACCAAAAGGAAACAAACGATGACCGAACAAGGAATGACGTTCATGGCCGCATGGAACTGCGGCGGACCGCTGATGTGGGTGCTGGCCGGCATATCCGTGCTGGCGCTGGCCGTGGCCCTATACCTGATATTCTCGCAGAGGTCGGCCGCGATCGCGCCCACCGACCTGGTGAGCGACGTGATGGACCGGCTACGGGCCCGCGACCTCGCGGAGGCTCGCCGCCTCGCGGATCGCCGCTCATCGGCGTTCAGCGTGCTGGCGATAGCGGCGCTCGACGCGCTCGCTGGGGCGTCCAAGGGCGGCGCGTCGCACGTGTCGCAGGCCATCGAGACGGCCGGGTCGCACGTGGCCGAGCGTCTGCAGGGCGCGGTGGACTGGCTGGCGGACCTCGCGGCGATCGCGCCGCTGGTGGGGCTTCTCGGCACGGTGCTCGGCATGTACCAGGCGTTCGGCGGCATCGCGAACGACCTCGCCGCCAACGCCAGGCCGGTGGTGCTGGCGCAGGGCGTCTCTCAGGCCATCGTCACCACGGTGTTCGGCCTCATCGTGGCCATCCCCGCGCTTGCCGCGCATGCGTTCTTCCGCCGGCGCACGGCGCGCCGCGTGGCGCAGCTTGAATCACTCGCCGTGGAACTCGAAAGCGTAACGGCATGAACTTCCGCAAGAAAAGACGCGGCGGCCCCGCCGCTCTGCAGATGACGGCGCTGATGGACGTCGTGTTCCTGCTGCTCTGCTTCTTCGTGACGTCCAGCGTGTTCTCGCAGTGGGAGACCGAGGTGTCCATCGCGCTGCCGACGGCGAAGTCGGCGACCGTCCCCGGGCGCATGCCGGGCGAGATCATCATCAACCTCTCCCAGGACGGCAGGCTCACGATCAACGCGCAGAAGCTCACGCACGCGCAGGTCACGGAGCGCCTCACGCGCATCGCGAAGCTCTATCCGGGCCAGCCCGTGGTGATCCGCGCAGACCGCGCCACGCCGTACGAGGCGCTGATGGGCGTGATCGACGCGTGCCGCGCGGCCGACGTCTGGAACTTCTCCTTGGCCACCAAGGACGAAGAAGGGGAAGGCGACAAGAAATGAGCATGCTCGCCGTCTTCGCGGCCGCGGCGGTCGCGGCGCACTTCAACGGCGGGCACGTGCCGCCAGTCCACCGCCTCGCGCCCGTCGACGCCGAAGGCGACAAGATATCCGTCTCCGCGTCCAACCCCGAGGCGATCTCCCTATGGAAGACGTGCGGGCAGTGCCACGAGGTGGAGAAGACCCTTGGCGGCAGCCACTTCCGCACCGGGCTCTCCACCAATGAGGCGCCCGTGAGGTGCAACTTCGAGCCGTGGTTCCTCGTTGACGAGAAGGCCGGCTCCGTGCAGGCGTTCTCGCTTGGCGGCATCCCCGGGGCGAAGACGCTCTCCGACGTGGGCCTCACCTACTGGCAGTTCACCAAATATTTCGGCCGCCACTTCCCCGGCGGCGGCGTGGGCTGCGACACGAACGCCATGGCCGAGGTGGGCCGCGAGAGGTCGCGCTGGTTCGTGACGGGCCCCCTGGAGCCCAACTGCCTCGCGTGCCACCAGCAGGACTCCGACTACGACTCCAGCGAATGGGCCCGCCAGGTGATGCGCGAGAACTGGCGCGGCGCGGCCGTGGCCGCATCGGGCCTCGGCTCCGTGGGCGGCATGAACGAACGTCTCGAGGGTTCGTGGGACAGGCTTCGCCCTGAGAACCCCGACGACCATCTCTTCAAGGTGCCAGAGACGATCACGTACGACAGGCGCATGTTCGACGAGCGCGGGCGCTGCATATTCCGGGTCGGCAAGCCCAAGAACGAGCGCTGCCTCGCGTGCCACGCAGCGAGCGAGGCGACGGCCGGGCATCGCGGCATCGTCGAGGACGTCCACGTCCAGCGCGGCATGAAGTGCATTGACTGCCACACGAGCGGCATGGACCACCGCATCGCCACGAAGACCTGCCGCGACTGCCACACCGCGCCTGGCGGCGAGGGCCCGCGCCCGACGCACGCAGGCTTCCCGATCGTGCACTTCTCGCGCCTCTCCTGCACGGTGTGCCATTCGGGCGTGACGAAGGACGGGAAGCTCGCGCAGGTGCGCACGGCGCGCGCGAACAGGATAGGGGTCTACGGTCGGGCGCAGTGGGCCACCGACCTGCCATACATCGTCGAGCCCGTGTTCGTGAAGGGCGACGACGGCGTTGTGCGGCCCTGCCGCATGACCTGGACCACTAACGGCGCGGAGTCCGTCTCCTGGCGCTTCGCCCATGCGGTGAGGCCCGCCCGCAAGGCGCGCGGCGCGGCGCCGAACAAGTGCGCCGACTGCCACACCCACGACTCCGATTTCTTCTTCGGCAAGATCACGCCGATGTATCCCGGGAAGGACGGCCCCGTCAAGGGCGAGCCCGTCTGCCAGACGAAGTTCCTGAAGGCCGATGGCGTGTATCACACGGCCCTCGGCGCGTTGTTCGCGATGCGCCCGGTCTTCAAGGTCTTCCTCTGGACGGTGTTCGCGCTCGTCTGCCTCTTCGCCGCGGCGGCGATGGCGGTGGCGCTCAAGAAGGCGTCGGCCGCGCTTGAGTTCCGCATGGACAGCTTCCTCGCGGGGGCGTTCAAGTGGAGTGTGGACGTTGGGCTGGCGCTCTCGGTCCTGTGCCTTGTCCTGACCGGCGTCGTAGGCTGGATCGCCGGCGGCATGACGTGGTGGTGGATATGCCTCCACATGATGGCGGGCGGCGCCTTTGCGGCCGCGGTCGCGGTGCTGCTCTTCTATCGCACCGACGAGCGTACGCGCGGCGTCCTGCCGGGCTTCTTCTGGGCGTTCTGGACTCTGCTCGCGGCGGGTGTCGTGTTCACGGCCGTGATGCCGATGATGACCGTCTTCGGCGAGCATGGGCAGCACATACTCCTCTGGGCGCACCGCTGCACGTCGATCACGTTCGCGGCGGTCTCGCTCGCGGTGTGCTTCTTCGTCTGCAGAAGGAAGTAGGGCGATTCTAGGACGAGCAGGAGCATAGGACAAGCAGAAGCATAGGACGAGCAGGAGTTTCTGTCCTATTGTCTTATCCTGATTGTCCTAATCCTCCTACTCGTCCTAGGATCCACTGGAATTTTCGCCTTGCGCAAAACCTTTTGAATATGATATCATATCCGCATCGCATGCTGCGGGCTAGGCGCGCCGTCATTCGGCGCGCGCCGGAAAAAAGGAGCGCTGAAATGGGAAACAGAGCATTGCATTGCACGGAGGCGGGGGCTTTCGCGATAGCGGCGGTCTCGTGCTTCGTCATCCACGGAGCTGAGCTGGACCTGGCGTCGTTCTCGCCGGGCGACGACGTCATGGTCGGCGCCGGCGAAGCGCTTGCGGTGGCCGATGCCGGCATGGCGGCCGTCAACGCCTTCAACTCCTTCACCGTCGAGTCCGGCGGCGTCGTGACGTTCAACCTCGCGGACGATGCCGATCTCGCGTGCGTGTTCACGAACAGGGGCACGGTCGTCAAGAAGGGCGCGGGCGCGCTCAAGCTGGCGAACCAGGGCATGAGAGCGACGATGGGGAACGGCGCCCTCGAAATAGAGGAAGGCGCGCTGTGGTGCCCGCAGGACTACGCGGCGTCGGTAGATTTCAACCTCGGCAAGGTGACGGTGGCCTCGAACGGGACGTTCGTGACCGCGAAGTCGCTCGCCTCCGACTCCGCCTGCAACACGATCATCGGAGGCGGCCTCTGGGGCGACGGCGTGGTGACGAACGTCTCGACCCAAGGCGGCTGCCAGCTGCGCGTGCAGAACGTGGGCCTCGAGCCGTGCGTTTTCGGCGGGCGGATCGCGGGCCGCGGAATAAGGTGGTATTCGGGCGGCAACGTGCGCCTTACCGGGACGAACTCCAACTTCAGCGGCTCCATGCAGCTCTGGAGCGGCTACAACCAATTCGACAGGCGCGGCGTTACAGGCCTCGTGAAGATCGGCAACAAGAACGAGGCCAGCTCTGCCGGGCTGAACGGTTCGCTGGCCTCCCGCGAGCACGGCGCCTGCTTCCTCTATCTCGGCGAAGGGGAGACGACCGACAAGGACTATGGCTACTACAACAACCAGAACAACGACGGCATGCACATGTGGGACGCCGGGGCGCGCGGCGGCGTCACGTTCACCGGAAACTGGAAGCACGGGACGGCGTCTGGCACTCGCGCCGAGCGGCTCGTCCTCACCGGCTCCAACACGGCGCCGTGCGTCGTCTCGGGCTCGTGGAACGGCGACGATTCGGCGCCTACTTACGTCATCAAGCGCGGAACGGGCACGTGGACGCTCGCCGACAACTCCGAGCGCATGTTCAAGGGCGGCGTGGCCGTTGAGGAGGGCACGCTGCGCTTCACGTCGATCGCCGAGACGAACGTAGTCTGCTCCCTGGGCCTCGCAACGATGCTGCAGAGCTCGTACACGGGCGTGTACGACGAATCGAAGAACGTCGACTACGCATATCTCCTCGGCACGGCGGCGACGCGCGGCACGATGGAGTACGCCGGAAGCTCGGGCGTGGACGTGTCGACGCGCCCGATCGCCGTGAAGGGCGAGGGCGAGCTGCGCCTCGGCGCGGAGTCGGCGGGCGCTGGATGCCGCTTCTCCGGCGCGAGCGCGCTTGCCGGCGGCGGGACGCTCGTCCTTTCTGGAGCCGAGGGCACGTTCGGCGTTCTTTCCGATGCTGCGGACGGCGCGGGCGCCCTCGGCATTGCGAAGGAGGGCAAGGGTACGTGGAGACTATGCACAGACGCCGGCATGAGCGGCCCGGTGTCCGTGAAGGAGGGCACGCTCGAGGTCGTGGGCGCGCATACGAACGACTACAGATGGTTCAAGTTCACGATCCGGGGCAACGTGTGGAGCCACACCGCCGAGAACGACCCAAACTGCTGCTTCGCAGGAGTGCGCTTCTACGGGATCGACGGGCAGCCGCTCACCGGCGTCACGAACATGGCGTTCGTGGCGGGCGCGCAGGCGAGCAGCGACAAGAACTACGGCA
>CAMOHV010000051.1 GCA_946615275.1 uncultured Verrucomicrobiota bacterium
CAAGGGCGGATCGCCGTGCCAGACGTTCGGCGTGTCGTTCGGCGACCGCTTCAAGGGCGGCGAGGAGATCTGGACGAGCGCGACGGGCCCGCGCGCCTCGGCCGGACAGCTTCGCTCCGGCGCGTGGCAGCGCCTCACGCTCTGCTTCCCTTCGCCAGGCGCGCAGAAGGCGCACTCGGGCGCGGCGCCGATCTGCTCCTACGCGCGCATCGATGTGCGCGCGCCTGACGGCGGATGGACTCTGGGCGAATGGCGCGCGGCGTCGCTAGGCGGTGTGGAGATCACCGGTCCGCTCACGCATTTCGACCTGCTCGGATACGGTCGCACAAGGATGTTCTTCGACAATGTAGTCTGGGGCTTCACCGACGCTCCTCCGCATGTGACGGTCGGAATTGTCGGTATTGTGGAAAAACGGTGAAGGAGGAAGTATGAGTTTGAGAACTTGTGGGTTGCTTCGCGTTTTAACTTTTTTTGTGTGCATTGCTGCCAGCATCTTATGCCATGGTTGGAACTTTATTAATTTCATCGGAAGGTGGGAGAAACGTGATGAGTTTGCCGTAATGATGAACGATTGGGCCAAGTTTGCGCGCACAAACCGCACAGTCGAGACTGAGATTAGTTTCCTGAACGACAAGACCTTGCCGTTTTTGCTGAAGGAGATGCCGGATCCGTTTGTGGAGGGCGGAAGCGAGGCCTGCAAGCCGTGGGCGAAGGAAGGACACGATGTATATTTGCAGGCGCTACGGACGGTTGCCGGAGCGAAGGCATGGTGCTTCGACGACGCTTTATGTCGGCATGCCCGCGGTCTTGTGGAGAAGGGGACGTGCGATCCGCTACTGCGCATTCTCGCGGCGCTCGATCCAGAACAAGGACGTTACTGGGATAACAAGCGTCCGGTGGCGGAATTGTCCGAAGTGGAAAAGGAACTCGATGGCAAGCAACAGCAAGGTTTCTTGAGATTTCTCCTGGTCTATGCAAAGTTGATGGTCAACGCCGATCCGAAGGTCAAGGGCTATGGCGAGGCCATGTCTGCCTTTAGGAAATGGATGCAGGAACGTCCCGATGCGGCGGGGAATGAACGGGTCGTTCAGCATGTCGGCGCGTCGTATTTTGGTGTCATCTACCCGGAAATGTACAAAGGCGTTGCTTCATTCGAGTGGTCGTGCCAGGTGGCGGAGGCGCACAAGGAGATGTCGGAGTACGTGGCCAGAGCCGGGAATGGTCCCGGAAGAAGTCTGCCGAGACATAGCTTCGAGATTCTGGCGGACGGTCGGACTCGATGCGAGCGGATGTTGAAGCTCGCCGAAGCCTGGGAGCCTGGCCGTCCCGAGACGGTTGCCGCGCTCTTATACGTCACCGGCGTGAGTCGCCGAGCCACGGCCGGTGGACTGGACGAGCTTTTTCTGAAATTGTCCAGAAGGAAACTTGACGATCACGATGGTCTCCACCAGTACATTTGGCATCGTCTTTATCCTCGCTGGCACGGCGATCATGGTTATCGCGAAATGCTGGCATTCGCTGATGCATGTCTGCGGACGGAACGTCACGACACGATGCTGCCTTTTCTTTTCGCGGAGTTGCAGTGCAGATACGTGTACGACGCCGAATTGGATCCATTTGCTTATTTCAAGAAGGAGGTCAAATGTTCCGACAGGGCGATCGACGTATGCATGCGTCAAGCCACTAACGTCTGCGCACACGGGTATGCAAGGATGAACGCTCCCTTCGTCGGAGCGGCCATTTCGTATTATGCCGGCAGATATGAGCTGATTCCGGAATTCACCCGGCGCATGAACTGCCAGTACAAATTCGATCCCTTCAGTTTTGGGCGTGTGTTTGCAGATTCAGGAAGACTGACAGATGCTTTTGATGCGCTGTCAGGCACGAACGCAGCCGTGTGTGTTCGCTGGCGCCGCATGTATGACGAAGGCCGTTTCCGTGAGCTGGTGGACGAGATGGCGAGCGCTCCGCAAGATGTCTTCACGGAGGAGTCGTCGCGCGGTTTTGCCACCACGCTCCGCCTCAACGCGCGCATGAAAGCGGACTTCCCGCTCGGTAAATATATCCACGGCAGGGTGAAACCGTACTTTCCGGGTTGGTGGAACGTTGGATGGTGGCGAAGCGGTGACAACAGTTTCGACACATATAGAGGATTTGACTGGAAATCAACGCTCACTTGGAGGGCAGAGCTCCCAAAGGACCATGAACTGCATTTCACGCTTGTTCCCAAGCCCAAGACAAAAGGGCCTCATATTCTTGTCGTTTCGCGTTATGTCGATCAAGACGACTATATGCGGAAGCTCAATGGCCTTCCGTTCATAAGGTTCGTATGGGAGGAGGGCCGGACTGGTCTAGTGTTTGAGAAAGACTACAGGAAGATGTTCTCCCGTGATTTCTCCAATGCCAAGTGGGTGGCGGCAGATGGTCCGGAGCGCAAGATCCGCATCAAATGCCAAGGCGGGGAAACGTCGGTGTTCATTGGTGATGCGGAAACACCCGTCTTGTCTGATGTCTCTAAGGGCGCATGGTCGAATGCGCCGGCCGTGGGCTACGCTAGATTTCGTGGCGCCGATGTGCGAATATGGCGTCTTTTCACGCGTCGACCTTGGGAATGAATTTGCTTGCGACGTCATGAAAGGTGGTTAGTGGTTAGTGAGTTTGGACTTGCCCTTGTTGGGCCACATTTGATATAATCTTGGCGTTCAACAAGGAGTAGCTTTTGCATTTTCGGCTTGCGGGGAACCTCTTGATTATGATATCATATCCTCACGGCGGATTGTCTGGAATGTCCGCCTGAGGCAAGGAGAACGTTCAATGCGAAAAAACACATTTCCCTTCGGCACGGTCGCGATTGTCGCGGCCGTCACCATGTGCCTTTCAACGGCCCGTGCAGATGCGATCGTGTGGAGATCGGGCGTGGACGGATCGTGGAGCGAAGACGCGAAATGGAATCCGTCCCGCCAGCCCGCCGATCTTGACGCCATCACGATCGGCGCGGGCGGCACGTACACGGTCGCGATGCCGCAAAGCGATCTCGTGCTGCGCCCGAATTCGTTCCGCATCACCGCCAACAATGGATCCACGATCACCATCGACGGACGCGGCGGATCCTTCACGATGCCCGCGTGCGACGCGGACACGTACGTGAACGAACCCTGGGGCATCAACGCTTCGAAGGGCCACTTCTTCAATCTCGAGACGTACAACCTGACCGACAACAAGAAGCACGCCATCGTGTCGATGACGAACGCGCACTTCACCGTTTCCTGCGCCAACGACGACGCGCGCCTCGACATCTGGGACGGCTTCATGAACTTCTACGACCCGTGCGGAGTGGCCTACGCCAGCCACCCGTTCACGACCGCCGCGTACACGCAGAACAACCTCGAAATACACGTCCACTCGAATGCGCATCTGCGCCTGCCGACGCTCAACTTCCGCGCGAACGCTCTCGGGACTAATCTTATTGCGTTCCACGGTGGCGGCAGCGAGGTGCTTGGAACTTTGAACATTCCGTCCAAGAATTTCACTCCGGCGCTTCACACGACCGGCGAGATTCTGGCGACTGACGGCGCCGTTCTGTCGCTCAACAACGTTACGATCGGCGGCGACATCACGCTCAGCGGCGTGTACTACATCTCCACGAACCGCACGGCGAGGATATCGGCGGACAAGGGATCGGAGATCGTCTTCAACGGAGCGCTGAACCATCCCACGGGCAGCAGACTGGAGCTGGACTTCAGAGACGGCGCAACGGCCACGTTCAATGGCGAAGTGCATCTTGCGCACGGCAGCATGGCCACTTCGGCCGTGTGCGTGGCGGACGCCACGTTGAAAACCACCAAGACGTTCGCGCTTGGCAAGACCGGTCTGCCGGCCACCGCATACAGCACGTTCCATGCCACGAACTCGACCATCTCCATCGCCCCCGATCTGAGCATAGGCAACGGCGTGTTCTGCGTGAAGGACTGCACCACCACGGTAAACCACTTCTATCCAGGCTACCAGGGCAACGCGGGCACTTACGGCGAGGCGATATTCGACGGCGGAAAGGTCTCGCTCGGCGTCGTCTACTGCGGGCTCAACCGCGACGGCGGCGCCGTGTTCAGGGGCGGCGCGCAGGTCACCACCTTCGGCAGCGAGTTCCTCGTGGGCAAAGACGCGAACACGTACGGCGACATGACGATAGAGGACGACGACACCAGCGTGACTGCCAAGGCGACTGGCAGCGGCAAGCAGATAAACATCGGCCTTAACGGGCACGGCACGCTCCGCATGAAGGGCGGCACGCTTCTCATCCCCTCCAACGGTCTATATCTTGGCGACGGCTCGACCTCCACGGGCATAGTGGAGCAGACGGGCGGCGACATCGTGGTGTCGGGGTCGGAGGGCCTGCTCGTGGGCCATGTGGGCTGGGCCGAATACACGATCTCGGGCGGCACGCTCACGACGCCGCAGATACGCCTCGCATGGCAGGGGGGCGCATCGAATCCCACGAACGTGATGCGGATCGCGGGCGGCCTCGTCTCCGTCACGACCACCGAGGCGATGAAGGGCGTGAACGTGTGCGACTCGCAGAACACGAAATGCCGCCTGGAGCTGCGCGGCGGCGTGCTGCAGGGCCACCGCGTGCGCGGGTGGACGGGGGCTTCCGCGAAGGGCGGCGGCGGATGGGCGGTGCTGGACGCGGACGGCGGCACGATCCGCGCGCACACGTCCTCCGACGGCTTCGTGGAGAACTTCGACGAGGCCGTTCTCGGCGCGAAGGGCCTCACGCTCGAATCGGCCTATCCCGTCACGATTTCGCAGAACTTCGCGGACAAGCCGGGCGAGGCCGGCCGCCTGGTCCTTGCCGGGAGCGCGGTGAAGACGCTCACCGGCGCGGCGTCGGAGGAGAGCGTGCTGGAGATCGTGGACGGCGTCGCGCTTTTCGCCTCGGGAGCGTCGCACCATTCAGCCGTGGTCGTCACGAACTCCGCCGTGCTGTCCTTCGCGGGGGCGTCCTCCGGCGCGACGTTCAAGGGACTTGCGCTTGGGTCTGCGGAGACGATGGGCATTCTCGCGATGGAGCTTTCAGACAGGATCGTCCTCGAGGCCGAGCCGACGTTCGGCAACTTCAGCGTGCGCATCGCGGACGCGACGTATGCCGTAGGCGCGTACCCGCTCATCACGTGCCCCGGCGAGGCGTCGGCGGCGACGGTCGAGGCGTGGAAGGGCGGCTATGTGGCGGAAGGGCGCATCGAGGGGATGGCGTATTCCTTCACGGCGGCATACGACGCGGAGGCGGGCAAGACGGTGTTCAGCCTCGTCGTGGCCGAGGGGTCGGGCATAACGGGAGAGTCCGTGTGGAAGGGGCCGGGATCGCAGTGGGGCGATGCGGCGAACTGGGATGCGGAGCCGCCGGACGGGGCGTCTGCGGCGGTGTTCTCGTCCGAGAGCGCGCCGTCGCCGGTGAACGTGGGCGGCGAGCAGATCGTCGGCGCGCTCGACTTCACGTCCGCGAAGGGATACGTGCTTGAGGGGGCGGGGTCGATACGCATGTCGGACAGCGGTTCGCCGAGAGTCACCGCCGCGGCAGGCTCCTATTCGATAGGCGTGGGCCTTTCGCTTCCGTCGCTTACGGACTTCGACGTGACGAGCCCCGCGGTGCTGACCGTGGCGGGGCCCGTCAGGCGCGGCGGCATCGTGAAGCTCGGCACGGGCCGCCTGCAGCTCGAATCGCCGCAGAACGAAATCGCGATGGGGCTGCGCGTCTCCGAGGGAATGCTCTCGCTCGCGTCGTTCGCCGCCTCGGGCATGGCCGGCGCGGCGTTCCGCCAGGCGACGCTCGACGGCGGCACGCTGGAGCTGCGCGACGGCGCGGCGGGTACGATGCCGTTCTCGCTAGTGGTGCAGGGCGGAGAGAAGGAGGCCGTCGGCTTCAAGAACGATGCGGACGTCACGGTGACGTCGGCCTCGGTTACGGGCGGCGACATCGTGAAGCGCGGCGCGGGGACGCTCACGTTCGACATGGCGGGCGCCACGCTCTCCGCCGACAACGGAACGTGCATCCTCAACGGCAACCCCGCCACGGGCCAGCAGTACTTCCCGTCGAACGGCGTGATGCCCACGGCCGGATACTGCGGCTTCAACGTGGCCGACGGCGAGGTGGTGTTAAAGACGGGCACCTACTCGATTCCGAACGCGATAGCCGTGGGCCTCGTGACGCTCGACGTCTCCGACGCGGAGCCGGCCTTCACGGTGGACGGCGCCACCGTGAACACCGGCATGGCCAGCTACCACTTCCTCCTGGGGCCGAACGCATACGCGAACCGCACCAAGTTCACGCGCCCGCGCCTCACCGTGAAGAACGGCGGATACCTCTCCGCCAACACCCTTAACGTCGGCAAGGCGGGCGACCGCGACATATATCCCGAGATCCTGCTCGACAACGGTACGCTCTACGGCAGCTGGTGCATCAACATCTCCGAGCGGTCTGGCTCCCACGCCACATACACGATCCGCAACGGTTCCAAGATGCTCTCCAACACGACGGTCAACTGGCGCGGCCCGGCGGAGCTCACGTTCACCGACTCCGTGTTCGCGAAGGACACGTCGAACAACCCAATAGGCATAAACGTGGACCAGGCTGGCGGCACCGGCACATGGCTCTTTGGAGCGAACTCAACCTTCCACTGCTCCGGCATAACGCATAAGTTCCTGAAGCCGATCGCATTCGCCTTCGACGGCGGGCGCTGGGTACCGTCGTGGACGGGCAGCTACAACTTCCTCTTCCAGGGAAGTGACCACATCACGATCGAGACGCTCTCGGAGAAGGGGCTCCGTCTCGGCCCCGGCTCCGGCAGGGAGTGGCGCATGGCGAAGGCCGTCACGGGTGCGGGCGGCGTGGTGATGGACGGCGCGGGGACTCTCAGGTTCGTCACGCAGGAGATCCTGCAGACGGTCGACGGCGTGACCGTGACGAACAAGATCGGCGCGGCCGGCACCATCGCCGCCATCACAAACCCGTGCACGCTCGACTTCGCGGGGCCGATGGACATCGCCTCGGGCTCGGTGGTCGCCGAGGAAGGGGCGGTGCGCACGAACGCCGTCTTCACAGGCGCGGGCACGCTCTCCGCCGTCAACTGCCCCGCGCCGAAGTTCCTCCTTTCGGTGGGCGACGACTACACGGCCGCGCGCGTCCTCACGCTCAACGGCTTCTCGACGGTAGGTGGGGCGACGGTCGATCTCGGCCGCACGGTTGAGAATCCGCTGAAGCGTCCGTTCCGCGACATCGTCGTCGCGCACTACACGGGCGCGGCGCCGGACGTCTCGGCGTGGAAGGCGGTGGGCACTGGCCTGGACATGGTGACGGGGGCCTGCCGCGCGGAGGGCGGGGACGTGATCCTCACGCTCAGGACCTCCGGCTCGGTGCTGATCTTCAAGTAG
>CAMOHV010000052.1 GCA_946615275.1 uncultured Verrucomicrobiota bacterium
GAAACGCCGTGCATCCGTCCGCGGCCGGCGGCGGGCAGATGGGCGACGCCATAGCCGCGTGGCTCCGCTGCCGCTGGAACTCGCTCTGAGCCGGCGTTCAGTCGCCGGACACCGGAAACTCGGCGTCCAGCAGGCGCGCGCGCATTGCGGGCGTGGCTATGATGCGCGGCTTGTGGGGCGTGTCGGGAATCCACAGTGCCGCCGTGCCGGGGTAGTGCGTGGCGAGGAATTCGGCGCCGGCCTTGGGGCCCAGGACGAACAACGTCGTCGAGAGTCCGTCTGCGGTCATGGCCGAACCGGCGAGGACGGTGACGCCGGCCATTCCCTCCACGGGGATGCCTGTGCGCCCGTCGAGGATGTGCGATACGCGCACGCCGTCCCTCTCCACGAATCGCTCGTAGTTGCCGCTTGTCGCGACGGCCTCGCCGTTGGTGAGGGCGATCACGGCGGCGTGCGGCGGCTGCGAGGAGTCGACGGCGTAGAATGGATTGCGCACTCCGGTGCGCCAGACGCCGGAGACGACGCGCAGATTGCCGCCCAGGTCGAGGAGAAGCGCGCCGCCCGGGGGGCGCTTCGCGTAGCCGGCGCGGACAAGCTCGTCGAAGGCCGCGTCGACGGCGAAGCCCTTGGCGATGGCGCCGAGATCGAAGTCCGAGACGCGCGTGAAGCCAAGTTCGCGCAGCGTCGCGCCGAGGCGCGGGTTGAAAGCCTGTCCGGATTCGAGCGCGAGTCGGAACGCCGCCTCGTAGCAGGGGCGCGTCTCGTCGGAGACCGTCGAGAGGTCGTTGGTGTTGAGTCGCGCGAATCGGCTGAGCTCGGAATCGTCGTCCCACGCGGAGAGCTTGGAGTTGAGGCGGTCGTACACGCCAGCCACGGCCTCGCGCACCTCGTAGCGGTCCTCGTCGCCGCCGCGGAACGATATGGCGGGGGCGGTGCCCATCACCGGCCATTCCATGCGCGTGGGGGCGGGCGTGCGCGCGCACCCCGCCGCGAGCGCGGCGGCGAGGGCGACCGCCGCAAGATGGAATGTCTCTTTGATCTGCATGGCCGTATTTTACCATAATCAAGCCGCACTAGCCACTAGCCACTAGCCACTAAAATATGCTATAATCAAAGTGCCATGAAAAAGTTGTCGTTTATTGTTGTAGCTGCGTGCGCCGGTTTCTGTGCGTTCGCGTGGAAGCCCGCCCAGGTCCCGGGAAGGGATCTGCCGCCCATGCTCACGAAGTGGGGCGAGTCGCTAACGCCCGAAAACGCCTGGCGCGGATATCCGCGCCCGCAGATGGTGCGCAAGGGCTGGACGAACCTGAACGGGCTCTGGGAGTACGCCGTCACCTCAAACGCGGCGTGGACCACGGCCTCGCCGTGGGATACGTTCGAGCCGTCGAACCCCGTCGCGAAGGGCGAGATCCTCGTGCCGTTCGCGATTGAGACGCCGCTCTCCGGTGTCGGGCGGCTCATGGAGCCGGGCGAGCTCCTCTGGTACCGCCGCATGATCGACGTGGCGCCGAGGCCCGGCGAGCGCATCCTGCTCCACTTCGGGGCGGTGGACTTCCGTTGCAGCGTCTTCATAGGCCACAGCGAGGTGACGGACGTCCCGCACGAGGGCGGGCAGACGCCGTTCACGCTCGACATCACCGACTTCGTCAAGCCCGGCGCCAACGAGCTCGTGGTCTGCGTCTGGGACCCCACAGAGTCGTACGTCGGCTCCAGGGGCAAGCAGGTGTTCAAGCCGCGCGGCTGCATGTACACGCGCATGAGCGGCATCTGGCAGACGGTGTGGATGGAGACCGTCCCCGCCACGCACATCACAGCCTACAACGCCGTGCCCGACTTCGACGCGGGCGTCGTGAACGTCTCCGTGGAGGCCGCCGGCAACATCTCCGAGGCGGAGGTGAAGGTGGAGGTGCTCGACGGCGGCAGGGCGATCGCGAAGGGCGAGGTCAAGAGATGGGGCGCGCCCGTCGCACTCAAGCTGCCCAAGGAGTTCAAGGCGTGGACGCCCGACGCGCCGAACCTCTACGGGCTCAGGATCACGCTCAAGGACGACGCCACCGACGCGAAGGACGTGGTGGACGGCTACTTCGCCATGCGCAAGTTCGACGTCCGGAAGGACGCCAACGGCGTGCTGCGCTTCCACCTCAACAACGAGCCCTGCTTCATCTACGGCCCGCTCGACCAGGGATGGTGGCCCGACGGCTTCCTCACCCCCCCCTCCGACGACGCGATGGCGTTCGACATCAAGACGCTCAAGTCGCTCGGCTGCAACATGATGCGCAAGCACATCAAGGTGGAGCCCGCCCGCTACTACCGCCTCTGCGATGAGCTCGGCATGATGGTGATCCAGGACATGCCCTCCGGCGGCGGCGACGCGATGGCCCGCTACGGCCTCTTCCGCAAGGAGCTGAAGGACATGATCGACGCCCTGCGCGTCTTCCCGTCCATCGTCATGTGGTGCCCCTACAACGAGGGCTGGGGCCAGCCCGGCGCGTTCTTCACGCACACCGCCCTCGACTGGACGAAGCGCTACGATCCCTCCCGCCTCGTGAACGCCCCCTCCGGCTGGCGCGACTACGAGGGCGGCGACCAGGGCTACAAGCACGGCCAGCGCGGCGGCTCCACGCACCGCCCGGAAGGCGTATGCGAGGCCGCCGATACCATAGACATGCACTTGTACCGCGGCCCGGGCATGCACCCCGTCAACTCCCGCCGCGTCTCCTTCCTCGGCGAGTTCGGCGGCCTCGGGCATTCCGTCGACGGGCATCTCTGGAACCCCAAGGCCAACAACTGGGGATACGGCGGCATGGGGGACACCTCCACGCGCGAAGGCCTGGAGAAGACCTACCTTGGCCTTCTTGGCCGCCTCGCCGGCCTCGCGCGGAAGGGGCTCGCCGGCGCCGTGTACACGCAGACCACCGACGTGGAAGGGGAGCTGAACGGCTATCTCACATACGACCGCAAGGTGCTCAAGTTCGACGCCGCCGTCCTCTCCAAGGCCCATGCCAAGGTGTACGCCGCCGCGCGCCGCTCCGCCACCGTGCCGCACGGCAAGATCAGAAGCGTCGTCTATTCGCCGGCCTGCGCGGAGTGGGCCTGGACGACCGGCGACGCGCCCGACGGCTGGACGGCGCCGTCCTTCGATGACTCCTCCTGGGCGCGCGGCAAGGCCGGCTTCGGCAACGCCAACATCGTTAAGGACCACGGCGATACCGCCAAGGTGGCGACGACGTGGAGCACGCCCGTAATCCGCCTTCGGCGCACATTCCAGTCGGACGGCGCGAAGGGCTTCGCCGCCGTCACGCTCAACATGTTCCACGACGAGGACGTCGTCGTGTGGCTGAACGGCGAAAGGCTCTTCTGCGCGAAGGGCTACAACAGCGCATACGAGCCTTTCCCCGTGGACGCGGAGCTTTTCTCGCGCCTTCTGCGCGCGGGCGCCAACACGCTTGCCGTGGAAGTGCTGCAGACCGTCGGCGGACAGTATTTCGATCTCAGCCTAGAGGCGGAAATGGAGTAGTCGGAATGGACTCGAAACCCTTCATCAAGTTCCTCAGAATCCTCGGCTCGTGGCGCGCCGTCGCCGACGCCGCCCGCACGACGATCCGCATGCCCGAGGGCTCCGGCGAGCCGACGTCCAAGTGGAAGAAGCGCATACTCCTCGCCGAGCATTCGCCCATCCGCAAGCTGCTCGTCTCGTGGAAGTGGATAAACCTCCCGTACTGGGTGAGCGTCCACTTCGTGCGCCACAAATACGGCATCGAGCATTTCGTCTCCACGCAGCGCACCGACCGCACGGGCGAGGACCGCACGGGCGCGCGGCAGGACGCGCCCGTGGAGCACGAATGCTTCGCGAACGCGGCGGAGGTGATGTTCATCTCGCGCCGCCGCCTCTGCGCCCAGGCTTCTCCCGAGACGCGCGCCGCGTGGAAGCTCGTCGTGGACGAGCTCGCCAAGACGGAGCCGGAGCTCGCTGAATGCTGCGTGCCGGAGTGCGTTTACCGCGGGTTCTGCCCGGAGTTCAAGTCGTGCGGGTACGCCGCCTCGCCTGCGTTCGCCGAGGCCGTGAAGAAGTACAGGGAAGTCAAGTGATGGCGGCGGAGAGGCTTCAGAACATCCTGGCTAAGGCGGGCCTTGCGAGCAGAAGGGGGGCCGCCGCGATCATAGAGGCCGGACGTGTTACGGTGGACGGCGCTGTGGTGCGCGAGCCCGGAGCGCGCGTCGATCCCGGCTCGCAGAAGGTGGCATTGGACGGCAGGCCGGTGGGCGCGGCGGAGCGGAAGCGCACGATCATGCTCTACAAGCCCGCGGGCGTCCTTTCCACGCTCAGCGATCCCTTCGGCGGCAAGACGGTGGCGGACATACTGCGCGGCAAGGTGTCCGAGCGGCTCGTGCCCGTCGGGCGCCTCGACAAGGACTCCGAGGGGCTTCTCCTCATGTCCAACGACGGCGACCTTGCCCTGCGCCTGACGCACCCGCGATACGAGCACGAGAAGACGTACATCGTGCGCGCGGCCGGGCGCTGGAGCGACGACAAGCTGGCCGTGCTGCGCTCAGACGTGGAGATGCCCGACGGCTACAGGATCCGACCGTGCCCCGTCGACGTCATCCGCATCGGGCGCGACAACGTGCATGTGCTCTGCTTCACGCTCCGCGAGGGCCGCAAGCGCCAGATCCGCTACATGTGCAGCGCGGCGCATCTCGTGGTGCTCTCCCTCAAGCGCGTCGCCGTCGGGGCGCTGCGCCTTCCGGACGACCTTGAGCCCGGCCAGTTCCGCGACCTCACCGACGAGGAGCTCCGCCTTCTTGATTAATGGTCTGAATCATGAGCCGCAGACACTATCCGGTGCGCATCCCGCAGTCGGCCCTGGGCATACGCGCCCAGGAGCTGCGCACGCTCACTCGCAAGGCGTGGTGGGCGCGCAGGTGGATCGCCGCCCTTGAGGCGCTGCGGCTCGGCCCGCGCCTCGGGCGCGGGCGGCAGTACGCGACCGACGGGCAGGTCGTCGAGCTTCTTCTCGACGGCCCGCACGTGGAGGCCGTCATCGCCGGCTCGCGCCCCGATCCGTACAAGGTGACCATGGACTTCACGGCGCTCGACGAGGCGGCGTCCGCCCGCGTCGCTTCGCGCCTCAAGGCGGATCCGATGCTCCTCGCGCGCGTGCTCGTCGGCGATCTGCCAACGAAGATCGAGGAGATGTTCCTCGCGGAGGGCGTGCCGCTCTTCCCTGCGGGCGGCGCTCCGGGGCACTACGACATAACGATGAAATGCTCCTGCCCGGACTGGGCGCGGCCGTGCAAGCATCTCGTGGCCGTACTGTTCCTGCTCGGCGAGGAGCAGGCGCGCCGCCCCGCGGCGCTGCTCGCGCTTCGCGGGCTCCAAGTCGACGATCTCTTCCCGCCCCCGCCCATGGAGCCGCGAACGTCGTTCGCGTTCCCCGCCGAGGCTGGCCACGCCGCCACGTGCGAAGACCCCGCCCCTATCATCCGCCGGCTCGGGCCGATCCCGTACTGGCGCGGCACCGCGCGCTGCGTGGATTCGCTCGCCAAGATGGCCGCGCGCGTGCAGCCCGTGGCCCGCGCCGCCGCCGAAGGCGAATCCATCGACCTCCGCTGACCCCTGTCCCCTAGCCCATGAAATATGGTATAATGTTGCCCATGAAAACGCGCACATTCATAGACCAAGTTGACGTCATCGTCCGCTCCGGCAAGGGCGGCGACGGCGCGGCGACGTTCCGCCGCGAGGCGCTCGTGCCGTTCGGCGGGCCCGACGGCGGCGACGGCGGGCGCGGCGGCGACGTGGTTCTGCGCGCCTCCACGCACGTCAACTCCCTCATCTCCATGTTCTTCGAGCCGCACCTCTTTGCGGAGAACGGCGTGCCCGGCTCCGGGCGGCAGTGCGCCGGCAAGCGCGGCAAGGATCTGGTGGTGGACGTGCCGCCCGGGACGCTCGTCACCGACTGCGACACCGGCGACGTCGTGGCCGACATCACGTCGCCCGGCGAGCGCGTCGTCGTCGCGCGCGGCGGCGCCGGCGGGTTCGGGAACGTCCACTTCAAGAGCTCCGTCAACCAGGCCCCCACCGAGCACACGCCGGGCGGCCCCGCCGAGGAGCGCCGCCTTCACCTGGAGCTCAAGACCATCGCGGACGCGGGCCTCCTGGGCTTCCCCAACGCCGGCAAGAGCTCTCTTCTCGCGCGCCTCTCCGCCGCGACGCCCAAGATCGCCTCCTACCCGTTCACAACAATCAATCCGATCGTCGGCACCATCGAATACCCCGACTGGGCGCAGATCCGCATGGCGGACGTCCCGGGCATAATCGAGGGCGCGTCGAGGGGCGTCGGCCTCGGCCTCGCCTTCCTGAAGCACCTGGAGCGCAGCCGCGTTTTGGTGTACGTGATAGACATGGCCGGCACCGACAACCGCAGGCCCTGGGACGACTACCGCGTCCTCTCCGAGGAGATCGCCGCCTACAACGACGCCCTCCCGTCGCGCCCGTCGCTCGTCGTCGCCAACAAGATGGACCGCGCCGCCGCGCGCAGGAACCTCGCGCGCTTCGTGAAGGAGACGGGCGTCACGCCCATCGCCCTCAGCTGCGAACCGTCGCTCAAGGACCTCAGGGAGTACGCCGACCTAAAGGGCTACGCCGGCCCCGTTGGGCTGGACGCCTTCAAGGACGCCCTGCGCTCGCTCGTGAACCCCAAGCCGCGCGCGCACATACACCTCGACGCGGCACCTCCTCCGCTCTCGGAGATGCCCGACACCTCCGGCGACGAGATACCCGCCGAGGCACTGAAGTTCGCGACCTTCCTCAAGCTCGACGCGCCGAAGAAGAAGTCCCATCCCTCCCGCGGCAACATACATTGACAACGGGTGTTGCGTTCTGCGGCGTGAAATGGTAAAATCACGCCATGAAGATAAACATAGCAGTTGCCGCCGCCGTCCTGGTCGGAGCCGTCCAGGCGGCCAATGTCATCTCTCCGCGCAACGCGCCGCATGCGCCCGAGATACTTTGCGAGAGCCCGGGCACGTGGGCGTTCGAGACTTCCACGGCGATGGACATGGGCCGCACCGTGTTCACGGTGCGGATGAAGTCCCCGTCGCCCGCGACGCCGCCCCAGTTCGACGTGTACTTCACCGAGAGCGGGGCCGACGCCCACAACCTCTGGGTGCCCATCTACGAGGCC
>CAMOHV010000053.1 GCA_946615275.1 uncultured Verrucomicrobiota bacterium
GGAATTGAGAATTGAGAATGGAGAATGGAGAATTAAGAATGCGGAGCTGGGGATCACCGACGACGAGCGGGCCTCGCTCCGCTGGCTCGAACATGTGACAGGTCCGCTTCCTTCGGCGGAGGAGAAGGAATGGTGGGCGATCGGCGGCAGCCAGCGCGGACTCTTCTCCAAACGCTACAACATCGCCTTCTGCGGCTACGCCGCCGCCGCAATAGCCATGCGCGGCGGCGATGCGGAGCGCGCCGCCGCCGGGCGCATCCTCGGCAACTGCATCGAGCGCATCCTCAGGCGCGACGCATGGGCATACGCCATGCGGAAGGACTACTGGGGTTGGCTTCCCGGCCCGCCGGACCCATGCCGCCACGAGAACGTGATGTACACCGGCCACCTCCTCCAGCTGCTTGCGCTATACGAGCATTTCACGGGGGATACGCGCTACTGGACAAAGGGCTTCGACTTCAAATGGGGCTCCAAGACGCAAGTGCACTACACCGTGAAGACGCTCATCGACACAACCGTCCGCCAGATGCGGCACGGCCCCAACGGCGGCGTCACATGCGAACCAGGCCTCATGTTCTTCCCTTGCAACAACCATCCCCACATCGCCCTAGCCATCTTCTCGCGCCTGGGGCATGGCGACTGGACGCAGGACGCGCGGCGATGGGAGCAGTGGGCCCTCGCGAACTACATGAGCCCTCTCCTCTCCGGCGGGGCGCTGAACCTTGTCTACCATGTGCGCTCCAACATCCTCTACCCCATGGGGCACAGCGGTCTCGACGGCTGGTCGCTTCTCTGGTACGAACCCTGGGCCTCCGACCGATCAACAGCCCTCGCCCTCTGGCGCGAAGCCGCCGCGCACATCGACTGGCATTCGCTCGAGACAGGGGCCGACGCCATCGCCGGCAAGGAGACATGCTGCCGACCCGTGGACGTCCCCCCCGCCGCGACCGCGACCTTCCTCGCCGCCGCCGCGCGCGCCTGCGACGACCCGTCGACCGCAGAACGGCTCGAACGAATCGCCGCCGCGCACGTTGTGCGGCAAGACGGAATGCTACATCTGGACCTCAACCGTGAGTGGCGCATCGGCGCCACGGCGAACTACATCCTCTCCCGCGCCATCGCGAACGGCTCCAGCCTCCGCGACCTCGTGAGGCCCAAGGTGCGATTCTAGGACGAGCAGGAGGGTAGGACAACAGGAATTCCGCTTATTATTGTCCTGCCTCGGCCTCGGCCTCGTCGGCGGGCGGCGTCTCTTCCACCTCCTCGGCGGCGGCCACGGACACGGAGACGAGCGAGGCGCCCTCGGACAGGCGCACAAGCCTCACGCCCATGCCGCTGCGGCCCACCACCGCGATGTCCACCACGCGCTGGCGCACCATCAGCCCGTCGGAGGTTATGGAGACGATCGTCTCGTCGTCGCCGACGGCGTGCGCGGCGACAACGTGCCCGTTGCGCTCGGCGCCCTTGATGGCTATGATGCCCATCCCTCCGCGGTGCTTCGCCTCGTAGGCCGTGAACTCTGTGCGCTTGCCGTAGCCGTTCTCGGTGGCCAGGAGGAGCGTCTTGGAGAGGTCCACCACGTCGAGCGAGCAGACGGCGTCGCCCTTGCGAAGGTTTATGCCGCGCACTCCGCTCGCGGCGCGGCCCATGCGGCGCACCTCGCTGGAGTTGAAGCGCGTGCCGATGCCGTTCCTGGTGATCATCACGACGTCCTCGCCCGGCTTCACGAGGCGCACCTCCACGAGCTCGTCGCCCTCGTCGATGTTGATGGCGCGGATGCCGTTGCGGTTGACGTTCTTGAAGTCGCCGAGGAGCGTCTTCTTCACCGTGCCCTCGCGGGTGGCGAACATCACGTCCACGTCGCCTTCGAAGCTGCGTATGGGCAGGAAGCGGAGCGCCTGCTCGCCGGGCTGGAGGTTGAGGAAGTTGACGAGCGGCTTGCCGAAGCTCTGGCGCGGCGCCTCGGGGATCTCGTAGGCGTCCTTGAGGAAGAGGCGGCCGGTGTTCGTGAAGAAGAGGAGTGAGTCGTGGGTCTCCGCCACGAAGACGAGGCGGATGAAGTCCTCCTCCTTCACCTGCGCGCCCTTGATGCCGCGCCCGCCGCGGCCCTGCTCCTTGTATTCGGTGAGCGGGACGCGCTTGATGTAGCCCTTGTTTGAGAGGGTGATTACGCAAGGCTCGTCCGCGATCAGGTCCTTGATGGAGACCTCGTTCTCGTCGGCGACGATCTCGGTGCGGCGGCGGCCCTGCTCGGACGACGCGAACTTCTCCTTCAGCATCGCGAGGTCGTCCTTGATGATCTGGTAGACTCGCGCGGGGCTGGCAAGGATCGCCTCGAGGTCGGCGATCGTGGCGAGCAGCGCGGCGAGCTCGGCCTCGAGCTTCTCGCGCTCCAGGCCGGTGAGCTGGTAGAGGCGCATGTCGAGGATCGCGTTGACCTGCGCGGAGGTGAAGCGGAACGCCTCGACGAGGCGCATCCTGGCCTCTTCTCGGTTCTTGGACGCGCGGATGATTCGCACCACGTCGTCGAGGTTCGCGAGGGCGATGAGGAGGCCGTCGAGTATGTGCTTGCGCGCCTCGGCCTTCTTGAGCTCGAAGCGTGTGCGGCGGGTGATCACCTCGAAGCGGTGGTCAACGTAGGCGCGGAAGAAGTCCTTGAGGTTGAGCACCCTGGGGCGGCCGTGGTCGAGGGCGAGCATGTTCGCGCCGAAGGTGGTCTGGAGCTCGGTGTGCTTGTAGAGGTGGTTGAGCACGATGTCGGCCACGGCGTCGCGCTTGAGCTCCACTATGATCCGCACGTCGGCCTTGGACTCGTCGCGTATGTCCGAGATGCCCTCGATCACCTTGTCCTTCACGAGGTCGGCCATGTGCTTGATCATCTCGGCCTTGTTCACGGCGTACGGTATCTCGGTGATGACGATGCGGTCGCGGCCTGGCTTCCACTCGCGCTCGATCTCCACCTTGCCGCGCACGCAGAGCTGTCCGCGCCCGTTCTTGTACATGGCGAGGATGCCGTTGCGGCCGCAGATGGTGGCGCCGGTGGGGAAGTCGGGGCCCTTCACGAACTGCATCAGGTCGTCGATGGAGCAGTCGCGGTTGTCCACGTAGTAGGATATGCCGTCGCAGAGTTCGCCCAGGTTGTGCGGCGGGATGTTCGTGGCCATGCCTACGGCGATGCCGCTTGAGCCGTTGAGAAGAAGGTTCGGGAGCTTCGCGGGCAGGACGGACGGCTCGACCTCGTTCTCGTCGAAGTTGGGCACCATGTCCACGGTGTCCTTCTCCAGGTCGTCGAGCATCTCGTCCGTGATCCTCTGCATGCGCACCTCGGTGTATCGCATGGCGGCGGCCTTGTCGCCGTCGATGGAGCCGAAGTTGCCGTGGCCCTCCACAAGCGGCTGGCGGAGGGAGAAGTCCTGCGCCATGCGCACGATGGTCTCGTACACCGCGGAGTCGCCGTGGGGATGGTATTTACCGATCACATCGCCCACGATGCGGGCGGACTTGAGGAACTTGGTGTTCCAGGTGTTGCCCTGCCTGTACATCGAGTATAGGCAGCGGCGGTGCACGGGCTTGAGGCCGTCGCGCACGTCGGGGAGCGCACGGCCCACGATCACGCTCATCGAGTAGTCGATGTAGTCGCGGCTCATCTCCTCTTCGATGTCCACGTTCTCGAACGTGCCGGACTCCTGGGGCTCCGTCGCAGAGGCGTCCTGCTCGAGGACGGCGGCCTCTTCGGGATTGCCGGGCGGTGTGTTCTCTTCGTCTGCCATTCTCTGTCTCTTTGGATGTTTCAAGTTTCCAATATTATACCATATTTCGGCTTGGCGAAACTTGCAGATTGGAGGTTCCCAAAAATTTCTCCTGTTCGCCATCCGCCCGTCTACAAGTTGAAAGGTTGAAAAGTTGAAAGGTTGAAAGGTTTCTCTTACCTATAACTTGATTGTTCACAAATGACAATTGTTCACAAATGGCACAAGTGCCACCAATACAAATTGAAGGAGCCATTTGCCATTTGCGATTTGTGAACAATTGTGGCAATTGAGATTTGTGAACAATCACAACAGTTATTCTCAATTCCCGCACAAAGCGCGGGCGGCGGGCTAGGCATGAGATTTCGTCCGCATCATAATCTCATCTCACGTTTCGGCACATCCGGAGGTGGTGGCCCGGCCCTCCCGCAAGGGCGATTCAAGAGCGCGGAGCGCGGAGCGGGCGAGAGCAGCGAAGCGAGAGCTGGCTAGGCGCGCAAACGCCGCCGAGACCGCATGGCGAAGCGGATGCGGATGCGGGGCGGCGCGGGACGACAGCACCGCGCCGCCCACGCTTCGCAAATAAGTAGAGAAGCCTTTCACCCTTTCAACTTATAGGCAAAGCGGGGAGCGGGGTCAGCGCTTCACCAGGGAGATCGGAAGGAATCCAACAACCACGATCGCGAGCGTCCCGAAGACGAGCGACATGTTGACGTGGATCGGCCACGGCAAAGGCAGGATCTTCTGCCCGAACACCACCCACAGAAGCGCGAGGAAGCCGCATGCCGTGGCGACGACGGCGTGCGTCGAGCTGGTGCGCTTCGCGAACGCGCCTATGAGGAAGAGGCCCAGCATCCCGCCCGAGAACACGCCCTGCAGCACATACCACATCCCCAGGACCGTCGTGTTGTCCTTCCCCCATATCCACACTATCGAAAGCGCCGTGGCGATCGAGACAAGAGCCAGCGCCACGGTGGCGCCGCGCAGGAACAGGATGTCTGTCCGCCCATTCCCCTTCGACGCGAAGAACCTCTTCCAGTAGTCCTCCAGCAGCACCGTGGAGCCTGAGTTGAGCGTCGTGGACAAGGTCGACATCGCGGCCGCTATGATCGCCGCCACGAGCAGCCCCGAGACCCCCGTGGGCAGCTTGCTCATTATGAACCACGGGAACACCTCCGCGGCCTTCATCCCCTCCGGCACCGCCCCGGTGGCGTGGTTGTACATCCAGAGAAGAGTCCCGATCGCGGAGAAGAGCAGCGTCACCGTCACGTACAGGCAGGCGGAGCCGCAGATCGACCGCACCGCCGCCTTCGTGTCCTTCGCCGCTATGTACCTCTGCGTGTAGCACTGGTCCACGCCGAAGTTCTGCAGGTTGACGCATATCCCGTAGACGAACAGGACCCAGAACGTGTTGCTGCCCCAGTCCTTGATGTCCATGGACCCCAGCGACATCTTCCCCGCGTCCCAGGCGGCCTGCACGTTCACGGCGACGTCCGGCGTGAAGAGGATGAGGCTCGCGACGCACACGATGGTGCCGCCGATCAGCACAAGCGACTGCACCGCGTCCACCCACACCACGGCGGCGAGGCCGCCCATCATGGAATACACCAGCGTCGCCACGCCCGTCACGAGGATTATCGACTCGTAGGAGAACCCCAGCAGCTGGTTCACGAGGATCGCCAGCAGGAGCAGTATTATCCCCGACCGCGCGCTCTGCACGAGCAGAAAACATGAGCTTGCGTAGATCCTCGCCCACGGCCCGAAGCGCCTTTCAAGGAACGAATACGCCGAGACGCTCGTCGCCCTGCGGTAGAACGGCACGAACCACAACGCCGCCACAAGCGTCGCCAGCGGCACGGTGATGGAGTTGACCCACCCCCACCAGTTCCTGTCGTACGCGCCCTCCGGGAGGGCGAGGAAGGAGATGGAGGAGACGTGCGTGGCGAACACGGAGAGCGCAATCGTCCAGGTAGGCAGCCCGCCGCCGGTCATGAACGTCTTGGCGCTGTCGCCGTCCTTCCTCTTGCGGAAGTAGAAGCTACATCCGAAGAGCGTGGTGCCCACGAGGTATGCGGCGATGATCGCGATGTCTATCCAGTTCGCCTTCATGCCTATTTGCCCTCGGTCTGGTTCGGCAGACGGTCGTGGAACCGGAACGAATAGAGGTCGGCGTCGAACATCTCGAACTCCGCCACCACGGGCCGGCCGGCGAAATCAGAGGCACTGCCGCCGTCGGCGAAGTCGACCGGCCTGTCCACCTTGTCGCCGAACAGCTCAACGCTTCGGATGCTCTTCCCCGCCTCGTCGCGCAGCGTCACGAACATGCGCCCGCGGGCAGACGTGGAGAAGTTCACCAGCATCTCGCCGCCCGCGAACACGAGCGGCTTCGTCACCACCTTCTGCCCGGCGTAGGAGGCATGACGCGAGATGAACCCGTCCTGGCGAAGCCGGTAGCGGTAGAGGGTCTCGGCGAGCCCGCTCCAGTGGCGGTCGTAGGCGAACAGCGAGATCTCGTCGTCGCCGCCTACCGGCGAGGGCGTCTTTATGAGGCGATACGCCGGGTAGGCGTCTCCATAGACCCAGTTGTCGGGGTTCTCCGGCCCGGGCCGCATGAAGGCCTCGTCCTCGCGGAAGAAGCGCTGTCCGTCGCGCGAGAAGATGAAGACGCAGTCCGTCACCGCGAGCCCGTATCGCCGATGGCCGCCGTGCGCCTTGTCCATGCGCCATCTGCGCTTCTCCGGCGATGGCAGGCGATCGAAGTTGGGCGTCCATTCCCTGCGCTCCATGTAGCGCGTGGGAAAGCCTACGTAGATCGACGGTTCGCGGAAATACGGCTGTATCAGGTTCGTGTAGAGCGGATAGTCCTCTGCACTCTCGCCGAAGTCGATGAGCTTCGGCGTCGCCCAGTTCTTGAAGTCCTTCGAGACGCTGTGGCGGACGTCGCGGATGTCGTTGTTGTCCCATTTGCCGCGCCATCGCGCGGGATCGTTGTCCTTGGCGTTGTGGAATCCGCGGAAATAGAGATGGTACTCGCCGCGCAACTTGTCCCAGATGGCGACATTGAGCGAGTCGAACGCGCCGCCCACCTCGATCTTCCAGCCTTTGCGGAAGTGGATGCCGTCCGAAGAGAGGAAGCACCAGAGGTCGCGTTTGTGCGCACCTATCCCCTTGTAGAGTTCGTCGGGTGGGCAGGACGGGTTCTCGTCCTTGAGCACCATGAAGTTGTCCCAGGCGCACCCGAACGAACTCTTGTCCAGGATGCAGTTGTTGTCCTTCGAGCCGCGGAATTCCACGATGCCGAGGCTGGGCTTGGCCCATGTGAAACCGCCGTCTCGGCTTTCGGCGTAGCAGATGCGCACGCCGTCGGCGGAGAAGCGCGTCTTCACGTCCTTCCAGCCGCA
>CAMOHV010000054.1 GCA_946615275.1 uncultured Verrucomicrobiota bacterium
ACCCATGCCCATGCGGCAGCGGCAAGAAGTACAAGAAGTGCTGCGGCAAGAACCTCTAGCCATGAATGGACTAGTCGCAATGTCGATCGCGGCGGCGCTCATCGCAGTCTCCGCGCGCGATCTCCCGCCTTCGCCGGACAGCCTGAACGGGCGGCGCGTCGAGCGCGTCGAGAAGACCTACGGTGCCGAGTTCGGCTACAAGGCCCCCGTGAAGGAGGTCTATCTCGTGCAGCACCCCGTACCGGGCAAGGAGGGCAAGGGGCGTCCGCTCTACGTGGTCCTGCACTCCGCCGGGCACGATGCCGTCTCCGCGCTCCTCTGCACGCGCACGCCCAACAACCATGACATATACCGCGCGCCAGACGACTTCTACGCCCTCTACCTTGACTGCCGCATGGCCACCTCGACCGACTGGTGGTGGGGCTCGAACCACAACGGCGGCCTAGCCCTCTCCCCCTGCGAGCGGCGCCTCCTCGCCACCATCGAGGAGGTCGTAGTGAAATACTCCATAGACCGCGACCGCATCTATCTCAGTGGCAACTCCATGGGCGGATCAGGCACGCTCGGCCTGGGGCTTAGGCACGGCAACGTGTTCGCCGCCATAAAGGCGAACGTCCCCGCGCTCGTCAAGCACGCCAGCTCGCGCATGGGCTGGGACATGGAGAGGGACGCAGACGCCCCCGGCGTAGACATCTCCGCCTTCCCCGATCCTCCGGCTCTCGTGGACTACTCCGCCCCCAACGACGAGAAGTGGTCCACCGGCCACGAGCACCTGATTGCCATGATGCGCGCGCGCAAGTATCCCTGGATGCTGCTCTGGGCCGACTTCAAGCACGCCAACAACGACTCCGTGATGCTCGCCAAGAACGACATCATCCACGCCCTAGACTGGACGAGCATCCGCAAATGCGACGTCCTCCCTGTCTTCACCAACGCCTCCTGCGACGATTCCAGCCCGTGGCCCGACCACCGCGATTCGTCGGCTCCCGGCCAGATAAACGGCTTCTTCCGCTGGTCGGACGGCAAGGCGTCCGCCTCGTCCGTCTCGGTGAACCTCTTCCTCGCCGACCTCAAGAGCAAGCACTTCACCGTTCCGGAGAGCGCCGTCGTGGATGTCTCGCTGCGGCGCGTCGGGCCATTCAAGGTGAAGTGCGGCGACAGTGTCTCATGGAAGTTCGGCGGCAGGTCAGGCACGGCGGTGGTTGGCGCCGACGGCCTTGTGACAGTCCACGGCCTTGCCATCTCCAAGGCCCCCCAGACGCTCGTCGTCTCGCGCTGAAGTGCCGCCTCGGCGTCGCGCAAGTTTCGTTTCCTCTCATTTCCTCTCATTGTTTATCCCGCACATGTCATGCGGGTTATGGTATAATAGGCCAATGCAAAAGCCCATGAAATACATATTGGCAGGTTCAATGTGCGCGGCGGTGGCCGCGTTTGCGGACATCGACCTTGGCGGAAGCTGGTCCTTCCGCTTCGAGGAGGACAGCCCGCTCGAGGAGGTCGCGAAGGGCGACTTCGCGGCGACGGACGTCGTGCCCGTCCCGGCGTGCTACGACATGCTGCCCAAGTGGTACATGAAGCGCGGCACGGGCCTCTACCGGCGCGAGTTCACACTGGAGGCGCCGATGTCGGACGCCGTCCTTGTCGTGGACGGCATGGGCGTGCGCGCGAAGTTCGAGCTGGACGGCAAGGACCTGGGGCTCCATCCGTATCCATACGCGCGCCTTGAGATACCGGTAGGCCCGCTCTCGGCCGGCGAGCACGTCGTCTTCGCCGCCGTCGACAACATCCTCGAATGGCCGCGCGTGAAGATGGCGCGCCCGTACTACGACTTCTACCTCTACGGCGGGTTCTACCACGGCGTGAAGCTCGTGGAGAGGCGCCCGAAGGTGTTCGTCCGCACCCTCGACTACAAGACGGGGAAGATAGAGGTGGAGATCGAGGGCGGGGCCAAGGATGTGCGCACGGTCCCGGACTTCAAGCTGTGGAGCCCCGATGCCCCGAACCTCACCACCATCGACGTGGCCGGGCGCAAGGTGCGCTTCGGCATCCGGCAGATCGAGGCGAAGGAGGGCAGGCTCTACCTGAACGGCAAGGAGCTGTTCCTGAAGGGCTTCAACCGCCACGAGTCGGAATGGCTCAACGGCGCGGCGACGGGCGAGGCGCTGATGCTGCAGGACATCCAGCGCCTCAAGGCGCTCGGCGGGAACTTCATACGCGGCGCGCACTACCAGCAGTGCGAGCGGTTCCTCGACCTCTGCGACGAGAATGGAGTGCTTGTGTGGGAGGAGTCGCTTGGATGGGGGAACGGACAGAACTATGTGAACAATTCGTTTCCCCCGAACGAGCTGAAGGACGCCGAGTTCTGCGAAATGCAGGTACGCCAGACGCGCGACATGGTGCGCGCGAGCTTCAACCACCCCTCGGTGATCATTCATGGCTTCCTCAACGAGTGCGCGAGCAACAAGCCTGAATGCAAGGCGCTGGTGGACAGGCTCATAGAGACGATCCGCGCCGAGCGGTCGGGCCGGCTCATAACGTTCGCGTGCAACATCTGCAAGACCGACGTCTGCAACGCCAACACCGACCTCGTCTCGATCAACGCCTATCCGGGGACAATTCCGATGAAGCCCGGGACGGCGGCTGAGCTGGCCGAGAAGGTGCGCACGGAGTTCAACGAGAAGGTGGCGATGTTCCGCAGGCGCTATCCGGAAAAGCCGATCATGGTCTCCGAGTGCGGCTGCGGGGCGGTCTTCGGCATGCGCGGGGAGTACGCCTCGCCAAACACCGAGGAGTTCCAGGACGAGTATCTGAAGGACATAATGGAGACTCTCTGGGCCAATCCCGACGTGGTGGGCTTCGCGATCTGGCAGATGAACGACGGCCGCACGCGCGAGCGCTTCGAGGCGAAGACCGTCTCGGCGATGTTCGGCGGGTCCGTGGCCGGCGTGTTCGACCGCCAGCGCCGCCCGAAGCTCTCCGCCGAGACGGTGCGCAGGTACTTCAACATGAAACCATGAGGGGCGAGATGAGACTGCTGCTTGGCATAGACTACGGAACAGGCGGATGCAAGGTCACCGCGCTATTCGAGGACGGCTCGTTCGCGGGAGAGGCGAGCGTTGAGTATCCAACATACCACGACCACCCCGGCTGGAGCGAGCAGGATCCGCAGGACTGGTGGACTTCGCTATGCGCCGCCCTCAGGAAGCTCGCCGGGAAGGGGATTGACCTCTCGCAGGTGGCCGCCTGCGCGCTCGACGGCTCCACGCACAACGCCGTGCTGCTGGGATCCTCCGGCTCCGCGGCGCTCGACGCCGTCCTGGCGGACAGGTCCTTCAGGCCGGTCCGCCGCACGATCATGTGGACCGACCAGCGCTCCACCGCCGAGTGCGAGGCGCTCAGGGCCGGCTGGAGCGAGAGGATATTCTCCACATGCTACCAGATGCCCGCGCCCACCTGGACGCTTCCGCAGATGATGTGGCTCAAGGCGAACGAGCCCGACGCGCTCGCGAAGACGGAGCACGTCCTCTTCGTGAAGGACTATGTCCGCTACCTCCTCACCGGCGAGGCCGCCACCGACCACATCGAGGCGCAGGGCACGCTATTCTTCGACATGGCGAAGAACGAATGGGATCCCGACCTCGTCCAGATGGCCGGGCTGAGCCTGGCCAAGCTCCCCCGCCTCATTTCCCCCACCGACGTCGCCGGCCACGTCACCGCGGCGGCGTCCGCCGCAACTGGCCTTCCCGAGGGCATGCCTGTCGTGTGCGGCTCCTCGGACAGCGCCGTGGAGGACTACGGCGCGGGGGCCGTAGAGCCTGGCGATCTAATCATCAAGCTCGCCACGGCCGGAAACGTCAACTCCATGACCGCCGCCGCCCATCCCCATCCGAAGACGCTCACCTACTCGCACATCGTGCCGGGGATGTGGTATTCAGTCTCCGCCACGAACGCCGCCGCGCTCTGCATGCGGTGGCTCCGCGATGCGTTTTTCCAGCTGGAGGCAGGGGAGACGATTAAATCGGCGGCTACGCCGCCTGTAAATTGCCTTGCTTCGCAAGGCTTTAAATCGGCTGCTTCGCAGCCTGTAAATGCGAAGACGAAATTTAACGATTTAAAGGTCGGCGAAGCCGACCGATTTAAAGCCGCCGCAGGCGGCGATTTAACCCTTAAAGCCGCCGCAGGCGGCGATTTAACCCTTAAAGCCGCCGCAGGCGGCGATTTAAACCTCTACGCGCTTATTGATGAGGAAGCGTCTGGTTCACCAATCGGTTCCAACGGCGTCTTCTTCCATCCCTACCTCCAGGGCGAGAGGTGCCCGTACTGGGACGCGAATCTCAGGGCGTCGTTCACAGGCGTGTCGATATCCTCCACGCGCGGCGACTTCGCCCGCGCGGTGATGGAGGGCGTTGCGTTCTCGCTCAGGGACTGCTACCGCACGCTCGAGGAGATGAAGCTCCCCGTGAGGCGCATCTTCCTCATAGGCGGCGGGGCGCGCTCGCGCCTCTGGAGCGAGATCGTCGCGAACGTGTTCAACTGCACGGTCGCGGTGCCGACGCCAGGCGACGCCAGCTTCGGCGCGTGCCTCCTCGCGGGCGCGGGCGTGGGGATGTTCTCCGACGTCAAGGACGCCGTGGCGAAGTGCCTCCACATAGACCGCACCATCGCGCCCGACCCGTCCGTCGCCGCGCAGTACGACCATCTGTTCACCTGCTACCGGAGGATCCACGACGCGCTCGCTCCGGTGTATGTGCCAAGAAAGGACTGAATGCAATGAAGAAGCTGATCGCGCTCGCCGCTCTGGCGGCGCATGGAGCGTTCGCCGGCACGACGACCGTCAAGATCGCCGAGGGCGAGAACTGGTGGGGCGCGGCCAACTATTTCGGGCGGCAGATGCCGTTCACCGCGAACACCAGGCTCTCCGTGGATCTCAGGAAGAGCAACTACCACAACCAGTGCGCGTCGCTCCTCCTTTCCGACCGCGGCCGCATGATGTGGTCCGACGGCCAGTCGACGATATCCTTCAAGGACGGGTCGATCACGATGGACGCAGATGCGGAGATCGTCGTGGAGACCGCCGCCGAGAGGTCGCTTCCCGGGGCGTACCGCCACGCAATGCGCAGGTGGTTTCCGCCGTCGGGCAGGTCCCCCGACCCGCTCTTCTTCACGGCTCCGCAGCTGAACACGTGGATCGAGCTCACCTACCACCAGAACCAGAAGGACATCCTCGCCTACGCGAAGTCCATGCTGGAGCACGGCATTCCGCCCGGCGTCCTGATGATCGACGACACATGGCAGGCCGGATACGGCGACTGGCGGTTCGAGCCATCGCGATTCCCCGATCCGAAGGCGATGGTGGACGAGCTCCACAAGATGGGCTACAAGGTGATGCTGTGGATGTGTCCGTACGTTGGCATGGACATACCGGCGTACCGGCGGATCGCGTGGGGGAGGAATCCCGACGACGTGCGCGGATATCCCGCGAAGGGCGGATTCCTCTCCGACGTGCGGAGGTCCGGCGGCAAGATGGTCTCCACCAACACCCCGAAGCCGTGCAAGTGGTGGAACGGCGTCTCTGCGTTCCTCGACTTCTCGCATCCCAACGCGAACGCATGGTTCACGGAGACGCTGGACGGGCTGGTGAGGGATTTCGGCGTCGACGGCTTCAAGCTCGACGGCGCGGACCTCTCCGCGTACGATCTGACAGACCGCAGGGCGGTCGACCCGAAGGCCACCAACGGGTCCCTCAACAACGGCTACTGCGCATACGCGCTCAAGTACCCTTTCTGCGAAGTGCGCAACACATGGCGCATGCAGCAGCTGCCCGTGGTGGTGCGCCTGCACGACAAGCAGCACAATTGGGAGGCGCTTTCGAGGATCGTCGCCGACATGCTGGGCGCGGGGATCCTCGGGCAGCCCTTCATCTGCCCGGACATGGTCGGCGGCGGCGAATGGACCGCGTTCATCCCCGGTTCGCCGTTCGATCCGGAGCTGTTCGTAAGGTCCGCGCAGATACATGCGCTCTGCCCGATGATGCAGATATCGGCCTCGCCGTGGCGCGTCCTCGACGCGCGCCACCAGTCCGCCTTCAAGAAGGCGGTGGAGGTGCGCCAGAGGTTCGCCGCCAGGATCGCCGCGCTCGCGAAGAGGGCGGGCGAGGACGGCGAGCCCATCCTGAGAAGCCTCGAGTACAACCATCCCGGGCAGGGCTATGCCTCGGTGATAGACGAATTCATGATGGGCGAAGATATTCTCGTCGCCCCGGTGATGAAGAAGGGCGCCACTTCGCGCGAGGTGACGCTGCCGCCGGGAAGGTGGCGCGACGCGAACGGCGTGGTGCATGAGGGGCCGGCGAAGATCACCGTCCCCGCGCCGCTCGAGTGCCTCCCGTACTTCGAGCGGTAGGCTGCGCCGCCCTGCCAAGTTTTACATGAACCAGATGCGCCCAACCGACAGTTTGGGGCAATGTGTCGCTGAAATGTGGATACAGAGGGAATTCGGCGTTTTACATTTGCCTTGAATGAAAAATGGTGGAGGTTCCCCATTTTCTCGTGCATGAAGACAAAGTGCCTGGTTCCTAGTTTCTAGTTTCTGGTTTCCGGTTCCTAGTTTCTGGTTTCTGTGCGAATCTTTTCTGGCTTACACGGAGATTCTCGTGGGCTCGATCCGGCGCAGTGGCATGTTGTATGAGATTTCGTCCGCATCATAATCTCATTTTCGGGCGGGGGCGATAGTTGGCCGATTCTAGGATGATTAGAGCAATAGGACAATACGATTAGGGCAAATAGGAGCGAGAGGTCGATTCGGGCCCAGGACGATGGGCCGAATGTGATTCAAATGTCAACCTGCCGTGGGCTTTAAGGCGAGGGGGCCTCCTATTGTCTTATCCTATTGTCCTATTCTTTTAATTGTCCTAGAATCGTCCCAATGCCCGTTGGGCTGCAATCATTCCCCCTCACGTGTGACATGTTATAAGTGCAAGTATCTTCTCATTCCTTCTCATTGTCTTTCAAATCTTTTCGCGCCGCTCTCATTCGATATGTAGTATAATATATGCCGA
>CAMOHV010000055.1 GCA_946615275.1 uncultured Verrucomicrobiota bacterium
GTAGAGGACGCACATCGCCATGTTGCCGTCCTCGCACGGCAGGAACTGGTACGCGCCCGTCCCGAGCATTACCACCTGGTCCCTGTTCGGCAGATAGCAGCCGTCCCACCATTGGATGTCGTAGTGGCCATCTTCAGGCGAAACTAGTTTCGCCTGAAGATTAAATCGCCCTTCGGGCTTTAAATGGTTAAATCGCCCTTCGGGCTTTAAATGGTTAAATCGGCCTTCGGCCTTTAAATTGTTAAATCGCCCTTCGGGCTTTAAATGGTTAAATCGGGCTGCGCCCTTTAAATCGGCGGCTTCGCCGCCTTTTAAATTGTTAAATTGCTCCGCAGTATTTAAAGGCTGCGAAGCAGCCGATTTAACCATTTCACCATTTAAAGCGCCCGCAGGGCGCGATTTAATCTCTATCTCGTACACGCCAAACAAATTGTTCGTTCCCCGATAGCTGGTGAAGAGGAGGCGGGAGGCGTCGAAGTCGAGGTCGATGTCGCGCACGACGGAGGTGTCCTGCGGCTTGTATAGCGTGCGGAACGTGGGGCTGCCGCGCAGATTGGAGACTACGACGATGTCGTTGTCGTAGCCGGTGCGGTTCATGTCCCAATGGTTGTGCGCGTTGAGGCCAAGGAAGCCGCAGCGCCGCCCTCCGAACGCGCTGCCGGGATTGGCGATGTTGCGACGGATGCAGAGCAGTTCGCCGAAGTCGAGGACAGGGTTCGCGAGCATCGCCTTGCGGTAGCTCTCCACAAGGCGCACCGCCTCCTCCACGGGCATCTCCGGGGCGGAATCGTCTATGTCCCCCTTTCCGCCGCGCTTCCATCCGGGCGGCGTGTCAAGCGCCTTGCGGACCGATGCCTCGCGCGCCGTGAGCGCCTTGACCGCCGCCTCCAGCGGCGCGGCGTCGAATCCCTTCCGCGCCTTCAGGTGCGCCACCGACCGCGCCGCCGCCTCGGGGTTGAACCAGCGCATCTGCTCTCGCGCGCGGTTGATCTCCCATTCGCGCGCAGCCTTCACCTCGGCCGTCGGCACAAGGTTCGTCACCACCGTGAACCACGCCTTCGCCATCGCGCGATAGCCCTCCGCGTTCGGATGCACGCCATCTGACTGCAGCGAGAGCGGCACGTGCGGGTACATGTCGAAGAAGTGCACCTTCTGCCCATTCGCGCGGTGCTCCTCCACGAACGCGGGCAGGCGCGGGTTGAGCCAGGTGCGGATCACCTCTCCGCAGCGGTCGGTGCCGTTGCGCCGGTAGTCGCGGTCGAGGATCGTGGAGACCACGATCTCCGCCTGCGGCTCGAGTTCGGCGAGCTTGTCGACGAGACGGCCGAGGTTCTTGAGGCCGTGCGTGCGGATCGCCTCCGGTCCGCCGATCGTGCCGTCGTTCGTGCCAATGTGCAGCAAGATGATATCCGGCCTGCCGCACCGCTTGAGGCGGCCCTCCAGCCCTTCCAGGAGCCCGTGCCACTTGGGGCCGTACTCGTTCACGGCCACGAAGCCGGAATGTCCCTCGTGGCGCGGCTGCTCCATGCCCTTCGAGTTGGAGGTCACCGTGCCCTCGTACGTCACGCGGTACCCGGCGTTCGTGAGCATCTCGTAGAGGGGCAGACGGTACCCGCCGTTCACCCAGGCGCCCCATGTGATCGAATCGCCCATCGGCATGATGCTCACGCACGTGTCGCCGGGGCGCGAGTCCAGCCTGAACGCGGGCGTCACCACGGTGCGCCGCCCGTCCGGCGCGCGGAATCCGCGCTCAAACCCCACGCGCTTCCAGGCGATGCTGCCGCCACTGGACTCTGCGCCGGCGTCGAGCGTCCAGTCATACGGGTCGCGTCCGGGCGCGTCGTTGCCGGTCGTGAAGGTGTAGCCGTCGAACTCCACCTCCTTGCCGAGGTCGACCACGAGCGGCTCGCCGTACGCGCCGTGGAACTTCGTGAGGGGATTGCCGTCAAGGCACTGCGCTGGGCCCTCGCCATTCACGAGACCGCGTTCGGGGCCCAGCACCTTCGCGCCGTCCCATGCGATCGCCTTTCCGCCGCGCAGGAGCGTCCAGTCGCATATCTGCCAGCTGCGCCCGCCGTAGAACGGCGGCTTCGACGGCGCCGGCCGCGACGCCGTGACCGTGAGGCGCACATACCGCGCTTTCACCGTCTCCGCCGCGGCCGCACATGCGACAGCTAACGTTGATACAAGAAGAATACCAATCGTTCTGTTCATGTTGACTTCTCCAAATCGATTATTATTCGAGGTAGCTGCAAAACCTCCAAAAACATCTCACGCCAAGTTCGCAAAGCACGCGAAGTTCTGTTTCATGGATGACCTTTCGAACTTAGCGGACTTTGCGTGAGACTAAAAAGCGGGTTTTGAGACTTCCCGAACCTGCGCGGACGCGCGATGAAGAACTGCCCGCCGCGCGAATCGTCGGCAAGTTCCTTCAGTATCGCTGTCTTGTCGACGTACGAATAGCCTCTCTTGCGGAGGTCGTCGAACGTGTAGATGTCTGTCGCAGCTTTCTCCATGACGCACATTATAGCATTTCACACACCTGTCGGCAACGGGACACACAATGAACGAGCAGCACTCCTTCGTCTTGCCGGTGAAGGCGGAATGATCAGAGGCCGGAATCCACGGCCACGTCGGGGCTGTCCGACCTGGAAGGCCCGTTCGGATGGTCTCGCAGCAGCTGCGCCGTCTCGACGAGGCGGATGAACTCCGCGCGCCAGCCGTCGTCGTCGCGCCCCTTCGCTTCCCGGGCGCGCTTGATCACCGCGTCGAACGACGCCGAACCCTTGTAGGCGGAGTGCTTCATAAGGAGCGCGAACTCCGCAACCGCCGACGCGAACCGGAACGACTCGGTCGGCTCGGCCGGGGTGACGTCCTTCGCCGTCACGGGCTGGTCCATGCGCGTGCTGACGTCCGCGTCGGGCAGCTTGTAGCGCAGCTTCACTGTCAGCAGCTCCCCGCTTTCCACGGGCACCTGCCTCTGATACTTGAGGTCGTCGGTCTTGGCCACGGCGCTCGAAGCGCCGGCGGGCACGATCTCGTAGAGCGCCGTCATGGAATGTCCGCTGCCCATCTCGCCGGCGTCCTTCTTGTCGTCGTTGAAGTCCTTCGCCGCCAGGAGACGGTTCTCGTAGCCCAGGAGGCGATACGCGCCCACCTGGGCCGGGTTGAACTCCAGCTGGAGCTTCACGTCCTTCGCCACCGTCATCATCGTGCCGCCGAACTCCGTCATCAGCACCTTCTTCGCCTCCAGGATGCCGTCGAGGAACGCGTAGTTGCCGTTTCCGGCGTTCGCGAGCTTTTTCATCATGGCGTCATGGTAGTTGCCGCGCCCGACGCCCAGGACGGTCAGGAACACGCCCGTCGCGCGCTTCCCCTCGATGAACCTCTCCAACTCGGAAGGATTGCGGATGCCCACGTTGAAGTCGCCGTCCGTGATCAGCACCACGCGGTTGTTCTTCTTCGCCGAGAAACTCTTCATCGCCTCATCGTAGGCGAGCTGCAGCCCGGCGCCGCCCGACGTGGAGCCGCCCGCACGAAGGCCGTCAAGCACACGCATGATGCGCGCTTTGTCCTTGCCGGACGTCGCGGGCAGCTCGACCTGCACTCCGCTCGCGTAGGACACGATCGCAACGGAGTCCTCCGGACGCAGCTGGTCCGTAAGGAGCCGCAGCGCCTGCATGAGCATGGAGAACCCTCCGTTGCAGTTCATCGAGCCGGACTTGTCGATCAGGAACACGAGGTTGCAGGGCGGAATCGAATCCTTCGGCACGCGCTTCGCCTGCACGCCCACGCGCAGCAGCTTGTGCTCCGCGTTCCAGGGGCACGCCCCCAGCTCGCACGCCACCGCCACCGGCGCGGCACCCGTCGGCCCCGCGTAGTCGTAGGAGAAGTAGTTAACATACTCCTCGATGCGCACCGAGTCCCTGGGCGGCAGAAGCTTCATCTCCGTAAGATACCGCCTCATCGTGGTGTAGCTCGCAGTGTCCACGTCGAGGCCGAAGGTGGAAAGCGGATTGCTTTTCGCCTCCAGGAACTCGTTCTCCTTGAATGAGGCGAACTTCTCCCTTCCGACCGCGTCCGGACGCGGCATATACGATTCCATCTTCGGCTCGCGATACGCCGATCTGATGGCGCGCACACTCCTCGACGATCCCATGACCGACCTCATCATTACAGGAGACTGTACGCACATCATGGCGCCAACGGGCGCAGATTCATGCTGCACCGATTTCTCTTTTGCATATTCACGCACCGCCTGCTTGCGGACAGATTCCCTTGCCATCTCATGCGAGATGTCCGGCGGCCGATTGGCCTGCGGCGCTTCAGTTCTCATTGGAAGTGCCACCCCATGTGCGACGTCGCTCTCCTGCATGAAGAGAACGGGCAGTCCAAGGGCCAGAAGAAGCGAGGCGGCGAGCGCCAGACCCCAATACCTCCATGCCCTACGGCGCGCGGGCGCGGCGACGGGCGGCGAGAGGCGGAACTCCCGCTCGTAGTCGCGGCGCGGATCGTCGACGGCCTCTATCGGCAGCCCCATGCAGACCGCGAGATCATCGGAGATCGTCTCGCCGCGCATCACGCCGAGGGCCGCCTTCACGTCCGCCAGGTCTTCGGGCGGCACAGTGTCCACGGTCCAGCTGCGCGAGACGGTCTCTGGTGGAAGGACGGTCGCGTTCCACAGCTGATAGACGCGCGTGCCGACGAGAATCTCGCGGTCGGATGCAGGCACGGTGAACGGCGAAACAGGCACCGTGCGCCATCCATTCGCGGAGACGCCGAGAAGAAGCCCCGTCACGGGTTCAGCGAAATCGGCGAAGATGCGCAGCTCGCCGGCGGTGGGCGACGGATCGAACGCCGCCGACGTGCCGGCCGGATTGCCGGCCGTTGCGCGCATCGGCGCGGTCTCGCGCATGCGGTGCATCTCCCACTCGCGGCGGAAGACGGAAAGAAAACGGCCTTTGTCGATGGATTCATTGGACATGGCGCACCTCACTTTCCGAGCTTCTTGAGGGTTTCCGGTCCCAGCGCCGATTCGCAGGCCGCGAGCAGGGTCTGCGCCACGAGGCGGTCGTTCAGGGCGATGCCCTTCTCCGCGAAGAATTCAACTATCTTTTTCATGCATGCCTCCTTGAGCACATAGGCCCTTGATTTCCCGACTCCCATCGCCGCCAGCACCTCTGGCGTCGTGATCGGGATGTCATGGGCCGCCACATGACACAGGAGCGCGACACACCGCTTTTCCACTTTTATTTTCTCCGCCACCGCCGAGAGCATCTCGTGCGAGAGCGCCCAGATGACCGCGCGGTCGAGCGCCTCGCCCGGCCGCCATGCCACGGAGCCTGCCGTCTCGCGCGCGTCGTCGACCTCTGCGGCGCGCTCCCACACGAGGCGCCGCCGCCCTTCCGCGTCCCGCACGGATCGCGGCTTCCAGCCCTTGGCGGCGGCGATCCAGTCGCGGACGATGTCGTGGATGCGGCCGCGGCCGGAGCCGAACAGCGTGCCGCACACGAATTCGTCAAGGGGGCGGTCCTCAAGTTGCATCCTGTGTTGGAAGTAGAGCTTGAGGGGCTTGGGCTTGCTCCGCGAGCCTGTGAGGAGGAAGTAGGCGTCGAAATGCAGCACGGGGTCCATGCCCTCGACGTCTGCGCGCACGAAGCCGAATCGCGCAAGCTGGGCGTACATCGCGGACGCGACCTGCTCGCGCAGCCTGGCGGCGGCGGCGCAGCCGTCCACAAAACAGACATCGAACCACTCCCGCCAGGCGTCGTCGCCCGCGTAGAGATCCTGCCGGCCGGACGCGCCGACCGCCTTCAACCGCTCTTCAATCGTTGTCGATTCCATTTGATCCTCCATTCGTACAGGAACCGACCGGCGCGTTTTTCCACTTTCCCCTCATTGTCTGGTGGAGTTCATTCGACCGTCTACTTCTCGGATGGGCGAAGTCACCTTCCGAGCGCCTTTCGCTCGGCGGGGGTGATCACGCCCGACTTGACCTGCTTGTCGAGGTAGCTCTTCAGCGCAGACTCCGACTTCGCGCAAAAGGCCTCGCTCTCCTCCTTTGAGCAAAGCCCCTTCTCCGCCCGCTTGCGCGAACGCGCCATAGCCTTCTCCGCCCCGGCGATCGCCCGCCTCACGGCAACCGGCACGCGCGGCTCGCCGAAGTCCGCCGCGATGCGCCGACGCTCCGATTCAGGGAAGATCGAGAGCGGCAGCTTCACGGTCTCGGTCTCGTTCGAGATCGTCACCGTGCGCGCGTCAAGCGCCACAACGATGCCCCAAGCCACGTTTCCCGCATGGTTCGTGTAGGCGTTTTGCGCCTGCCTGTCCGCCAAAGCGAAAGGCGCGGCGGCGGATGCTGCTTGGGCCTGGGGCTCCGCGCGGGCGGGAACCGCAAAGGACAGAGAGGTCAGAAGCGACAAGGCGCAAGCAACGGCACTGGCGGCATTGGGAACGCCAGCGCGGAAATTCGCCGTCATATTCGAATCTAGCATGTCCATGGATGAATGTAGTATATCATATTTACGGGTGAAATACGAGACAGTCGTCCCGTCCGTTAATCGGCCATCAATCCCAGCCAGCCCCAAATGAGATTTCAATGCGGACGAAATCACCCCAATTCCCGACATGGAATGGTCTAAAGAATACTTACAGCCGCGCAGCGGCGACTTAACGGCGCAGCCGCCGACTTTGGCAGAAGGCGGGAAAGCGATGCTCGCGCCAACAATTCGCCGAACCGAATCGTCTCATGCCAGATCGCCCCTGCCGAGGCACACCTCCCGAGGGGCCTGTTCCCGCTCAACCCAGTCACGCACTAAAGGTCTGTCCCCACCAGATTCCTGCACCGCCGTTTCTTACTTCACCTAAAGTTTATAATGAAGCCGCCGGGGAGGCCCTTCGTGGCCCACAGCATCCCGGTGCCGGAAATGCGCGAGTCCTTGATCTTCGCGGCACTGTCTGGATCATCTTGTGTGTATTTTAACAGACGCCACCTCGGTGAAACAAATCAAACAAGAATGAAGATACAATCCAAACGGCACGCCACGCC